>CAJXRC010000099.1 GCA_913058405.1 uncultured Colwellia sp.
TAAGTTTTTGATTTTACTTAAACATCAAGCACTCATTATCCAGAGTTCAGGTTAAGTAAATAATTACGTTATGCGTTGGCTTAATATTTACATCATAACTCTGATAAATATCAGCCTCATGCTGCTATTTATCACTACCACAAATTAATTGCCTTTATTTTAAATAAAAAAAATGCCCTGTAGTTTACTACAGGGCAGGTTTAGCATTTTAGAAGCTAAAAGGGGAACTCGTAAACTGACTCGTGGTGCTCAAAAAGCACAGCAAGTACAGTGTAAAAAATTTATTTTACTAAGGTCTGTGATTGCACCACAGTGATTGCGATCACGTTAACAATATCCTTGATATCGCAACCACGAGAAAGGTCATTGGCAGGTTTTCTGAGCCCTTGCAAAATAGGACCGATAGCATCTGCCTTGCCAATACGCTCTGCCAATTTATAGCCAATATTACCTGCTTCTAAGTTAGGAAAAACTAGCACGTTGGCACGGCCATGGGTGGCAGAGTTTTCTACTTTATTATCAGAGATGGCGGCTACAATAGCCGCATCAAGCTGAACATCACCATCAATGGCTAATTCAGGCATTATCGCTTTTACCTGCTGGGTGGCAGAAATAACTTTATCAACCGAGGCGTGTTTCGCGCTACCACTGGTTGAAAACGATAACATAGCAACACGAGGATCTTCGTTTAATAGTGTCTTGGCACTACGGGCTGCTGATAAGGCTATTTGTGCCAATTGTTCGCTGTCAGGGTCAATCACTAGACCACAGTCTGAAAATATCACCCCACCCTTTAGGTCATGAAAAGGCTGGCATAACATCATCAGGAAGAAACTCGATACCATGCTAGCCGATTTATCCATACCAATGATCTGAAGAGCACTGCGTACTACATCACCTGTGGTATATACTGCACCGTTCACCGAGCCATCAGCATCACCAAGATGCACCATCATTTGCGCGTAATAAAGTGGATCTTTAATCAGCTCTGCTGCTTTCCCTTCTGTCATGCCTTTCGCTTGGCGCAGTGCAAACAGTTCTTTTGCATAACGACTCGCTTTTGGCGAATCACTTGGGTCAATCAGGGTAACCGATGATAACGTGATGTTTAATTCTGCTGCCTTCGCGTTAATCTTAGCCACATCGCCCAGTAAAATAATGCTGGCAATGCCTTTGCTTGTCGCCTCCTGAGCCGCTGTAATAATACGCGGATCTTCACCTTCTGCGAGAACAATCTGGCGTGGTGCTTCACTTGCACGTTTAAATATATTATTGAGTGCTTTCATTAATTATTAACCTAATAGGTTGATAGCAAAATCGTTTTGAATAAAATACTGTCATTCAGCAACCTAGTCAAAACGCTCTTAATTACAGTGTTAGATAAAATCCGAAGGCTTTGAAGCCTTCGGATTAGTAAGTCAGATTAAAATGACTTTATTTGGTATTAAACGAAATCTTTATATTTTTCAAGATGACGGATAGGTTTTGCAAGTGCATCACGACGGAACGGGTCGCCCAATTCACGTGTACACATGATCTCGATAACAGTTGTCTTACGTTCTACCATTTGTTGATGGATAGCTTCTTTAAGAGCAGGACCGATATCTTCTAACTTATCAACGGTAACACCTAGTGCACCCATTGAACGTGCAATACCAGCAAAGCTTTGATTTTCAAGTTCACCAGCAACAAAACGACGGTTGTAGAAATCAACTTGGTTTTTCTTCTCTGCGCCCCATTGACGGTTATGAAATACTATTGAAGTCATCGGAATGTCTTCACGTACACAAGTCATAATTTCCATCATTGACATGCCCCAGGCACCGTCACCAGCATATGAGATACCTGGACGTTCAGGTGCAGCAACTTTAGCACCAATCATTGTTGGAAGTGCATAACCACAGTTACCAAATGACATTGCTGCGAAGAATGAACGAGGACGTTCAAAACGTAAGTAGCTGTTAGATACAGAGTTGATGTTACCGATATCAGTAGAAACCATTACATCTTCTGGCATTGCTTTTTCAAGTTCACGTAATACTTGACGTGGGTGTAACCAGTTTTCTTCTTCAGCGTTTTGCTCGTTGATCATTTCTAGTGAGTATTCATCTTTCTCATGAATCCACTCGTCAAGCTCAAGTTCCCATGCAGCTTTTTCAGCAGCAATAGCAGTTGCACGTTCAGCTTTGTTCTCAAGACACTTAGGTTTTAAATCAGCTAATAATTTCATGATTGCTTGTGCTGCTGCTTTTGCATCACCACAGATAGCTACATCAACTTTCTTAACTAAACCAAGCATTTTTGGATCACAATCAACTTGGATTATTTTGGCATTCTTTGGCCAGTAATCAATACCGTGTTGTGGCAAAGTACCAAATGGCCCTAAGCGTGTACCAAGAGCTAATACAACATCAGCTTTAGCAATAGTATTCATGCCAGCTTTAGAACCTTGATAACCTAAAGGACCACACCACATTGGGTGAGATGCTGGGAATGAATCATTGTGTAAGTAGCTGTTTACTACTGGCATGCCAAGCATGTCAGAGATTGCGATTGCTTCTTCATATGCATCGCCTTGAACAACACCGCCACCAGAAACCATTACAGGGAACTCAGCGCTTGCTAATAATTCAGCAGCTTCTTGAAGTGATAATGCTCCACCAGCTGAACGCTCAATGCGAATTGGCGTAGGGATTTCACATTCGATATCACCGTAAAATTGGTCACGAGGGATGTTTAATTGCGTAGGTCCATTTTCTAACATCGCACGGTCAAAACAACGAGCAGTTAGCTCAGCCATTCGCGTATTGTTTACAACACTTACTTGGTATTTAGTGATTGTTTCAAAGAATGGTAATTGTTCTGCTTCTTGGAAACCACCAAGACCTTGAGAGTTAGTACCAGTTTCAGGCGTGATACAAACTACTGGCGAGTGAGCCCAGTAAGCTGCTGCAATCGCAGTAACAAAGTTAGTAATACCAGGGCCATTTTGTGCAATACAAACACCATGACGACCAGATACACGAGAGTAACCATCAGCCATGTGGCCAGCGCCTTGCTCATGTACTGTAGGGATTAAACGAATACCTGCTGGTGTAAAAATATCCATTGCATCCATAAATGCACTACCCATGATACCAAAACTGTCAGTTACGCCATTGGCAACTAAAGTTTCAACCATTGCTTCACTTGGGGTCATACGAGTCATAATTTTCTTCCTCATTATCTATATAAAAAGTGGTAACTCTTGTTACCACTCATAACAATTAAACGACTAAGCGTTAGTTGGGTTGTAAGGGGTGAATTCGCGACCTAATGCAACCGCAACTTCTTCACTGGTAATTTTACCAGCATGAACATTTAATCCATTTGCTAAGTGCTCATCACGCTGGATAGCTTCTTCCCAGCCTAAATCAGCTAAAGATACAATGTACGGTAACGTTGCATTGTTAAGTGACAGTGTTGATGTACGAGCAACAGCGCCAGGCATATTAGCAACACAATAATGCACAACATCATCAACAATATATGTTGGATCTTGGTGAGTAGTGGCGTGGGATGTTTCAAAACAGCCACCTTGGTCAATGGCAACATCAACAATAGCAGAACCAGGTTTCATACGAGAAACCATGTCAGCTGTAACGAGTTTCGGTGCAGCAGCACCTGGGATTAATACACCACCAATAACTAAATCAGCAGTCAATACATGCTCATTTAAAGCAGCTTTACTTGAATAAACAGTTTGAATAGCTGTGCCAAACTCTGAAACTAGACGACGTAATGCATCAACACTGCGATCTAATATTACAACTTGAGCACCCATGCCTATTGCCATACGCGCTGCATTACTACCGACAACGCCACCACCAATAATAGTAACTTTTGCTGGTTCAACACCTGGAACGCCGCCAAGTAACATACCACGGCCTTCTTTAGACTTTTCAAGACAAGCAGCACCGGCTTGAATTGACATGCGGCCAGCAACTTCAGACATAGGCGCAAGTAACGGTAAACCACCACGTGCAGAAGTAACTGTTTCATAAGCAATACAAGTAGCACCACTTGCTTGCAAGTCATCAGTTTGTTCTGGATCAGGGGCGAGATGAAGGTAAGTGAATAACACTTGGCCAGGACGTAACATTTTACGTTCAACTGCTAGCGGCTCTTTTACTTTAACAATCATGTCAGCAGCAGCAAAAATTTCTGCTGCTGTCGCCGCAATAGTTGCACCCGCTTCCTGATAGTCATCATCACTAAAACCAATGCCTGCACCACCGTTAGCTTCAACAACAACCTGATGGCCGCGGCTAGTAAGTTCTAGTACACTTGCTGGTACCATACCAATGCGATACTCGTGATTTTTAATTTCTTTTGGTACACCGATTAACATATTAGCGCTCCTACCTTCTGTTTGTATTATTAATAAAGTGATATTTCTTCCTGCCACCTAAACCCGCCTATAAAGCTAAGTTGTAAGAACAGAAAACGTGATTACAAGATAGGATGATGGTCCTAATCTCAATAGAACCAGATCATAATCACTAATACAGCCAGAATTATAAAAGCAATAAACCAGATAAATAACAAGCAAATACAATGCATTACAAAATAGGACCAAAATTATAAAACAGATACCTCCAGACACACACAGCGCTTTATTTTTAAGCTGCATTGATCTAGGCAATCAAATTACAATGATGTTTCTTACCCAAAGGAGTGAATCATCGCCGTAATTCCCTTCAGAGATGATCTAAAAAAAATAAGAAGTCGATATTTTTATGTGTTGTGAGTAATATAAAACTGTAGATAAGAAATTGCCTGCATAAGTGAGTACTTATGTAGGTAAGAAATTGCCTGCATAAGTGAGTACTTATTTGCAGGCAACATCATTAGGTAACAATTAGAATTGGATTATCGCTTAAACCATTGAGTGAATAAGCTCGGCTAACTTCTTAATTCCCTCATCAATTCGGTCAGTTGATATTGAAGAAAAACCTAGGCGGAAATAATTTTTTGGTGGAGAGTCTTCAAGGAAATGGATAGTTCCCGACTCAATCAATATGTTTTCCTCCATCGCCCGTTTTTGCAATTCATCGGCATCAAGGCCTTCAGGACCTTTAACCCAATAACAAGAACCGCCAAATGTAGGTTGATTATGGGATTCTGGCAAATATTTTCGTAAAGCAACATCCATTGCACGCCAACGTGTTTGATAGTTACGAGTAATATTCATAATCAATGACTCGTGATAGCCACGTTCAATAAATAAAGCGATTGAACGCTGATTATTAGCCGCTGGATGTCTAACAATTAGTCTTCGTAACGCCCGAACTTCTTTGATTAGCTCTGCAGGTCCCACCAAATATCCCACCCGTAAACCCGGCGCGAGTGTTTTGGATAAACTGCCAATGTAAAGAACTCGATCATTGGTATCTAAGCTTTTAAGTGCCGGTGTCGGGTTGGACTCAAAGTTAGTTTCACTTTCATAGTCATCTTCAATGATAATAAAATCATCTTTAACTGCTTGTTCAAGTAATTGATAACGTCGCTCTATCGGCATTGTTGCCGTTGTTGGGCATTGATGGCTTGGCGTGGTATAAACCAAATCACAGCCTTTAAGGTGTTCACCAACAAGCATGCCATTTTCATCAATCGGGATTGGGCGCACTATCGATGGATTGAGCTTTGCGATATTGTGTATATCAACATAGCCGGGTGTTTCTAGGCCTATAGTGCTTTCCTTATCTAATAACAACCGCGCTAACATATACAATGCTTGTTGAGCGCCAACAGTAACCAGTATTTCATCTTCTGATACCCACACGCCGCGTCTTGGTAATAAGCGCGTTCTTATCTGCTCAACCAATAATGGATCATCATTATCCATACGGTCTCCAGCCCATTCATTAATTGACGAACCGCTCACCGCATCTCGGCAACATTCTCGCCAGTTGACCGTTGGAAACATCGAGTTATCAAACTGACCATAATTAAATGGGTAGGTGTACTTTTGCCAGTCGCGTGGTTTAACAATATTGGTTTGGTTACTAGGATTGAGTTTAAAGTGCTGCTCCCAGTTAGGTGGAGTATGGCTAGCGACTTTACAGGATTTTTGTTTAAGCGAATCTAATTTAACCTGCCCCGTTAAAATATCAGGATTGACATAGTAACCGCTTCTTTCACGCGCGATTAAATAACCATCATCTAACAAATGCTCATAAGCCAAAACAACAGTATTACGCGCAACTTTAAGTTGCTGAGACAATTTACGGCTTGATGGTAAGGCTTGTTCAAGTGGAACATTTCCATTAAGTATGGCTGAAGCAATTTGCTCCCTTAATTGCTGCTGTAAACTTCCGCCCTGGCCGGGTGTCAAATGAAATAACTGAAACATAGTTTACCTTTATATTTATATTTATATTTATATTTATATTCATATTCATATTCAATACCATATATGGTCTCTCTCCGATTGCAAGATAATTAAAATCGTTGAAATAGAGTGCATTGCAACCATATATTCAGCTTTAGCTAGAGGTATCATTTGATGCCTCTAGCCCTGATGGATTTCCGACCCTATCACCCCATCAATTTCGCGGCTTATGATAGCCCTTGGTATGAAAAGGTTTCCTATAAGGCAGTGCTGAACTGTATCCCATCAATTTCTATTATCTAGCAATGTTACAAGATTGTTTACGGTGTTCTTTTTCTCAAAGCTGTTTTCTTGTTAGTTGATTGTGTTTTTATAGTTGCAATTTTCTTGGTGGTGCAGCATTGACCAGGCCATTCTTGCCATTTTATTCGTTAAAGCAACGGTGATATTATTATAATTACTGCGCTCTTTTAACTGTTTTGCCCAAAAACACATTTGGTCGGTTTTATTTTCACAGTGTCTTAATGCGGCTATTACACCATTGATTAATTGTGTTATTAAGTAAGTATTCCTCGTTTAGAAATCCCCAACAACGTTGGTTTTCCCCGCGTTGAATGCTGTCTTGGCACTAATTCCAACCAAGCTAAACATGGCGACCACTATTAAACACTTTACCATCACCAATACCGGCATAAAAAGCGTTAGCAACAATCGGCCCTATGCCTGTCATGATACTTAATCGCTGATAAATGTCATTTTGCCTATTTATTCCTAATATTTCAGTAACGACCGATTTTATTTGAACTGATATTTCACCAAGCTCTTTACTTACCCCATATAACGCAAACCGTAAAGACAGAAGCGCTTTAGCTAATAAACAGTGATACGTGTAATGAATGTAGCAACCTTTATTAATGTATCAAACAATTAGCAATTAACGTCATCCATAAATGAAGTGACCAAATGGCTCTATTGTTCTGAGCTGCGGTAATGATCATAGATAAAACAGGGACAACTCAGCCATAGATTACTAAGAATATCACGCTCCATTGACTGAATTGACTGCGGCCTATGAAAAAAAACCAACTGGTCCTTACTTACAAATGACATACAGGTTGCAATATCACAGAATTTAAATTACTTCACAGGACAACAATAATGTACGTATTAATGGATATCATGGTTTCACCCGGAGGCGTTGGTACATCCGTATCCCCCTATGTCGCTATGTGCCAGAAGATATTTGAAGAATCTGGACTCACTCATACCATGCATGGCTTTGGTACTAATGTGGAAGGTGAATGGGAGGAAGTAATGGCCGCAGTCAAACGCTGCCATGACGACCTTCATCAAGCTGGTGCTGTGCGTATTACCTCCCATATGAAACTTAGCACCCGTACCGATAGGGAACAAACCATGTATGACAAAGTCAACAGCGTTCAAGAAAAACTAATATAAAAATCAGGTCGACCTGCAACATTAATTCAACAACTGAATACCAATTGAATTCATTAACTCAATTGGTATTAGAAATGACGCTTAGAAAAATGAGTCTAGGATTTAAATGACGGTAGTCAAGGTTAAAATTTAATAGCAGAGTGGAATTTTTATAAACGCTTTACAACATATTAAT
Source organism: uncultured Colwellia sp. (assembly GCA_913058405.1). Classification (GTDB taxonomy): domain Bacteria; phylum Pseudomonadota; class Gammaproteobacteria; order Enterobacterales; family Alteromonadaceae; genus Colwellia. Next base: position 8,007 of record CAJXRC010000099.1, read on the forward strand.
TGAAAATACGCCTGTCACATTGGCAAACCAAGATGACAAACGTATTTATTGACATTAAACGTTAGGTGCCAGTTCTGCCAATGCATTATCAATAGCATCAACGATATTATCAATATCATCTCGGGTTGCGATCAATGCAGGGCTCAAACAAATAGTATTATTGTATTCTTTGAATGAACGGTTAGTACGACCGATAATAACACCATTTTTCATACAGTGACCACCAATAGCAATCACTAAACTCTCATCAACAGGTTCTTTAGTAATACGGTCTTTAACCATTTCAAAACCAGCAAATAAGCCTTTACCACGAACATCACCGATAATGTCGTATTTTTCCATTAACTGGTTCAAACGCCCTATCAAATGCTCACCTTGTTGGTTTACATTATCCAGTAACTTCTCATCTTCGATGATTTTCATGTTGGCCAATGCAGCCGCTGGACCTGCTGTACAACCACCAAAAGTAGAGATATCACGGAAGTAATCCATACGTGGATCTTCTGGATCTTTAAACTGATTAAATAAATCTTCAGTCATAACGGTACATGAAATTGCCGCGTAACCCGATGCAACGCCTTTAGCCATAGTAACCATATCTGGTTTAATACCGTAATGCTGGTAGCCAAACCATGTGCCCGTACGACCTAAACCACATACCACTTCATCAATATGAAGCAAGATATCGTATTGTTTACATATTTCCTGAACACGTTCCCAATAGCCTGCAGGTGGCTCAATTACACCACCACCAGCGGTAATTGGCTCTAAACACAATGCACCAACAGTTTCAGGACCTTCAGCAAGGATCACTTTTTCAATTTGGTTCGCTGCCCAAACACCGTAGTTTTCTTTATCTGACTCTTCTTGCGCACGATATTCACAACAGTGCGGTACTTCAACAAAACCTGGCGTAAACGGACCGTATTGATTTTTACGTTCATACTGGCCTGTCGCACTTAATGCCGTAATTGTAGTGCCGTGATAATCACGCTCACGGAATAAGATTTTATGCTTTTGGCCGCCATTTTTCTTCGCCGCTAATTGACGAACAATTTTAAACGCTTTTTCATTAGCTTCTGAGCCAGAGTTTGAATAATAAACACGGCTCAAGCCTGGCATTTTATCAATCAATTTTTCTGCAAACTGTGCAGCAGGTACATTACCAGCTGTTTGCGCAAAATAGTTTAAAGTAACAAGTTGATCTCTAACTGCATCTGCAATTTCTGTGCGACCATAACCAACGTTAACAGTCCAAACGGCACCAGAAACTGCATCAAGATATTCGTTGCCTTTAGCATCCCATACACGCATGCCTTCGCCTTTAACGATTACCATTGGATCACTTTCTTCGAATGGCTTATGTTGTGTTAGGTGATGCCAAACATAGTTACGATCTTTGTCGATCACATCTCGTGCATCAAATTCATTGGTGTTATCAGTCATATTTATCTCCTCGCAAGATCCAGTTATTTGGTTATAGGCACTGGAAGTGTTATCCAGATACCATTATCTTCATTAAATTCATCTTTTAAATTTGAATGTTCATCGACTAGTTATGTCATTCAAAATATTTATCGGTAAACAGACATGCTCCGTTCGCTTGTCTATGCCTTTAAATTACTGCGCATTGACAAATACCCGTTAGAACCAGATCTTTAACAGATTTGATGCCAGACATTTAAATAATCATTTGGACTCACTCATGTAAACATTTTGGACCTTACGTAAACGCACTGACTTTCACAATATGAACAAGTTTCATAAAAGGAGAATAATTAAACAACCTGAATATTTGTGGAATAAAGTGAAACACGTTATCTCAATCTAATAACTAATAACTATATATACAGTGGAGAAGACAGTGACTATAACTACCAAAAAATTATGTACGAGCTTATTAATAACGGCAGCCCTTGGCGCATCAATGAACATGGCATGGGCAGCTGAATCACTTGAAGACCGTATTAAAACGCTAGAAAATAAATTAGCCGAAAAATCAGAGATCGAATCAGATAATGCCATGAGCGCTAAGCTTTACGCTACCGTTCGCCCAAGCTTGACTTACTTTAATGTAAAAGATGATAACCGTGTTGAAGTGACAGATTTCTTGTCATTCGCTGGTCTTTACTCTGAAGCAGAATTAGGCGGTGGCTGGACAGCAATGGCACATGGTGAGTGGGGATTTGATATTGCTGGAGACGCTGAATTTGGTAAAGCTAGACGTGCCTCAGTAGGCCTTTCTTATGATGGATACGGTAAAATTGCTTTTGGTAAAGACCGTGCGATTGATTATTTACTTCACGCAACGCACGTTGATATTTTTAACCATCGTGCATCACCTTTTGCTTATGACCAAATAGGTAAAGATGCGTTTTTCACTGATAATCAAATAACTTATGCAAACACTTGGGACACCATTACATTTATGGCTGGCTTCAAGTTTGCTAAAGGTGATGGCGTTGACTATGCAGAGCAATCTATAGCTGGTCTAGGCTACGATAAAAATGGTTTGCATTTTGCGGTAAGTTTCAAATCAACTGATACTGGTGCTGTCGATAACACAGACACGGTTGCCATTTCTTATGCTCAGCAAATTACTGATGATTTCTATTTAGCTGCTATGTACCAAGACGAAGAGGAGATTGGTACACTTGACGTATCTGTAGGCTATCAACTGACTAATAAATATAAAGTTAAAGCGGGTTATTATGACTTTGACGATGGTATTTCTACAAAGGCATCTGAAAGCAATAACGGTTTTAACCTAACGCTTGAACGTCAATTTACACCGAAATTCCGTACTCATATCGAAGTACTGACTAAAAGTTATGACAATTTCGAAGACGAAGTTGCTTTTGCTATTGGTTTAAAATATGACATAGCTGTTAACTGGAAATCATAAGCAATCTAAACGCTAAATAAAAATTGAACCTTTGCCCACCTAACGATCCTCGTGTTTGATTGAAAGGTGGGTAGATGGTTATCCAGCTCATGGAACTTCAAAGAAATACGCATCATGTATTCAGGTTAATGCATCACTTTATTTGGATAACTAACTATCGGCACAAGGTTTCATTGAGCCTTATCGTGCAACGATGAAGGCTATAATTCAAAAGTTTGATATGACTAAGATATTTATATTGACCTTTTTTGCACTAGCAAAGTAAACCCCTTGTTTTTCTTCAAAAAAATTTCACTAGCCACTCCTAAATCAACCTTTAAACACCATTGATTATATTGGACCAACCGTTTGAGTTGCACTGTATCCATTCACTTTCTCACTACTAGATTAAATTGGATGTACATAAATCACTAGTTAAAAAATTAGTCTTGTCCATTTGATTTCGGAGATAACAATGGCCCATACCGAAAAACAGTCTTTAACCCAAAACTCAGCAATAGTGCAAAAATTTACTGCACTAATGCCTGGATTTTTACTTTGTTTTGTTATTGGCATGTCTGCCAAGTTTATTTCAGAGCATCATGGTGGCCCAACAATTCTTTACGCATTGTTAATGGGAATGGCATTAAATTACCTTTCAACCGAGGGAAGTTGTGTTGCTGGTATTCAATTTTCAGCTAAATCAGTATTGCGCTTTGGTATTGCCTTGCTAGGCGCTAGGATCACTATCGAACAATTGATGAGCCTCGGCATTACACCAATAGTTCTTGTGTTGATTGGTGTACCTGCCACTATTTTCTTCAGCTACGTTCTGGGTAGATGGCTAAAATTAGGTAAAGCGCAAAGCATCTTAGCCGGCGCCTCTGTGGGTATTTGTGGCGCATCTGCTGCATTAGCTGTTTCTGCCGTGTTACCAGAAGATAAAGAATCTGAAAAGAACCTTATATTTACTGTAATCTGTGTGACAGGGTTAAGTACCGTCGCTATGATCCTCTACCCACTTCTTGTGCCGATACTGGGATTTAGTGAAGCGGAAAGTGGTATTTTCCTAGGGGCAACTATCCATGATGTTGCCCAAGTTGTCGGTGCAGGTTACATGATTTCAGACAGTGTTGGGGATGTTGCAACCTTCACTAAATTATTACGTGTTGCGATGTTAGTACCTGTAGTACTTGTTATTTCTATTGTGGTTGCAAGACAAAGTGGCCAAAAAAAGAAAGAAGGTTCTTCTGTTGCTTTACCCGGCTTTTTAATCGCTTTTGTTCTAGTTGTACTTGCTAACAGTAGTGGTTATGTACCACCCGTTATCACTGATGCAATGGTTGATCTATCACGTTGGTGTTTAATTGTGGCAATGGTTGGCTTAGGAATGAAGGCTTCATTTAAAGAGTTAGCAGCTATGGGTTGGCGTCCTATCGTACTGATGGTAACAGAAACCGTATTTCTTGCGGCATTAGTCACTGTTGGACTTTATATCACTCGCTAAAATTACAGTATATAGAATCAATGGCGGCACTGAACAGAGTCGTCATTGAAACAATTACATCCAAACAAAAATGTTGATGGCCATTCATTTTTTAAACTACCAAAGAACCGCTTACCTATAAGCTACTACAACAAACGTAACAAAGAGAGAAAACTATGATTATAGGTGTAGGGCAGGATCGCGCATTTCAAATAAATTAGGCGAACCCTTTGAACCTGGACGGGAATTTATTACTTAGTAATAAATTTGCCGGAGTAGGAATGGTTAGTATATCAATAATTAATAACCTCCCTGTGCCGGATTCCATAGTATATTTTACTAATGAGATCTTTATGAATTTTACTAAATCTACACTAACACTCGCTGTTTCTTCTGCATTAATTTGTAGTTTAAGTGCTACTGCCAATGAAGAACCAACAACAGATGCTACTATTGAAGTTATTACTGTCAGCAGTGACTTTCGCCAACAAAACTTACTAAAGACACCTACTTCATTATCAGTATTAACTGATATTGAAATAAAACAACGCAGCGCCCGACACCTTGAAGAGTTAATAACGGTTAGTCCCAACGTTAATTTTGCCAGCGGTTCACAACGTGCCCGTTACTACCAGATTCGCGGCATTGGTGAACGCAGCCAGTTTCAAGAGCCTATTAACCCTTCTGTCGGCATGATTATCGATGGCGTTGATTTTACCGGTATAGGCAGTATTGCAAACCTTTTTGACGTGCAACAAGCTGAAATTTTTCGTGGCCCTCAAGGCACACGTTTTGGCGCAAATGCTTTAGCGGGTATGATTAACATTACGACTAATGCACCAACAGACGAATTTGAAGGTGCAATTAAAGTCGATGCGGGTAACTACGATAGCTATGGCCTAGGTTTAGCATTTTCAGGGCCGGCATCTGACGCTGTGAATTATCGTTTGGTGGCTAATCAAAATAAAAGTGATGGCTTTATCGATAATGTTCATTTAAATAAAGAAAATACTAACAACCGTGACGAAAAAACCCTTAGAGGCAAGCTATCCATACAAGCTTCTCAAGAGTTAACCATAGACTTAGCCGCTTCCTACTTTGATTTCGATAATGGTTATGATGCATTTTCACTTGATAACACTCGCGAAACCCTTTCCGATCAACCCGGCACTGACCGTCAAAAAACTTCAGCTTTTTCTGCTAATTTTAACTATCAAGGTTTTGACGATTTTACGTTAATAACTCTTATTAGTACCGCAGAATCAGACCTTGCTTATGGATATGATGAAGATTGGGCTTACGTGGGAATTTCCGATCCTGCCAACATTGATAACCAAGATTTTGCTTATTGGGAATACTCCTCTACAGATTATTATTTTCGTGATAAATCAACACAAACGTTTGAGTTAAGAGCACTATCAAACGATAACAGTAAACTATTCAACGGTTCAACCAATTGGGTTGTTGGTCTTTACCTTAAAAAAGATGATGAAGATTTACAACGTCAATATACTTATTTAGACAACGACTTCAATTCTACATTTGATACACAGTCAACCGCTATTTATGGTCAGCTTGATAGCCAACTGAACGCACAGTGGACATTAAGTACAGGGCTCCGTGTTGAACAACGTGATGCTGATTATGTTAATTCGGACGGTTTTATTGATAGTCTTAAAGATACTATGGTTGGAGGTAAGTTAGTACTTAGTTACCAGCAAAATGACAATAGCTTTTGGTATGGCTCAATCAATCGTGGCTATAAAGCCGGAGGGGCAAATACCGATGGTAGTTTACCTAATGACTTACGTACCTTTGATCCTGAATACTTAGTCAATTATGAACTAGGTTACAAGGTGTCTTTACTCGATAATGCAGCCATTATTCGCACCGCTATCTTTTACATGGACAGAAAAGATGTGCAGGTAAAAAGTTCACAAACTATTACACGTGAAGACGGTAGTTCTGAATTCGTAGACTATTTAGGCAATGCCGCTAATGGCTCAAATATGGGTGTTGAAATAGAAGCTAATTGGCAGATTAACGATTTAATTGAGTTTTATGGATCTGTCGGTTTATTAGATACAGAATTTAATGATTTTATCAATGCTGAAGGTGACTCTTTAAGTGGTCGTGAGCAAGCGCATGCACCAAATTATCAATTTAACTTAGGCATGAATCTTACGCCTAACAACCATTGGTTAATCAATATTTCTGTCGACGGTAAAGATGAATACTTCTTTTCTGATAGTCACAATGAAAAATCAGAGTCTGTTGCTTTGCTAAACGCTTCCGTGAGTTATTTAAGTGATGATTATCAAGTTAAAATCTGGGCGCGTAACTTAACAGATAAAGATTACGCTAATCGTGGCTTTTATTTTGGTAACGATCCAAGAGATGGCTATATTGCTAAACAGTATACCCAGTTAGCTGAGCCACTAGTCTTTGGCGTTACATTGGATTATCAGTTTTAACCACTCTTTTATGACTTATTTACACGCTCAGACAGGCAAGTAACTTTTGTTTATCTTGAGCGTAAGATAAATAAATTGGGTAAATCAGAACAATTAAGGAAAGATTATGAAAATATCAATTGAATTGAGCTTATATCCATTAGCCATGGATAATTTCAAAGATGAAATATGGGCTTTCATCAAGCGCCTTCGTCAGGTTGATGGCTTAAACGTTGTAACTAATGGTATGAGCACGCAAGTATTTGGCGATTATGATTTAGCAGTAAACAATGTCATGCGCGAAATTAAGCGGGTTCATAGCACTACAAATGCAGCCGTTTTTGTCTGTAAATTTATTAGTGGTGACCGTTCAGAAGCAGAAGCAGAAAGCTAGTGTCTGATTTACTTCTTTATTTTGATAATTACTTCACCGCTCTCCCTTGGCTAGAGCTTATCGCCATGCTGCTTGCGCTTGCCTATATAATTCTGGCCGCACAAGGTTCACTGTGGTGTTGGCCTGCCGCTCTTATTAGCACAGCGTTGTACACGGTTATTTTTTATGATGTGCTGCTCTTAATGGACAGCGCACTAAACATTTATTACTTAGTGATGGCGGTTTATGGTTATTTGGCTTGGCAAAAAAACACGTCAACAAGTACTGCACAAAATCGACCAACAAAAAATGCGCCTTTAGCAATTATCTCTTGGTCTGGTAACAGACATTTAAAAATTTGCCTTATCTTAACAATAACATCCGTGGTTGTAGGGTATATAATAGCCAATTACACCCCTGCAAGTTTCCCTTACCTTGATACTTTTACCACTGTTTTCGCAGTATTCGCCACGTATTTAGTTACTCAAAAAGTACTGGAAAACTGGTTATACTGGGTAGTTATTGATGCTCTTTCAATTTACCTTTATATCTGTCTCTTATACACATCTCCGAGCCCACGAGA
>CAJXRC010000100.1 GCA_913058405.1 uncultured Colwellia sp.
CGAGATCTAGTACGGTCTCGTGGGCTCGGAGATGTGTATAAGAGACAGCTTCAATACTGGCAAAGCTCCCCCGACTAAATTATCTAAACGGGTATTAATACCAAACGGATTAATTTATTGGTCAGCTTAGAGCTTTTCAGTGCTAGATCTAGGTCAATACATGAATATAAGAAAAACTTTTTTTTGGCTGCATTTAATCATAGGTTGTAGTGCTGCTATTTTTATTTTTTTAATGTCTATCACGGGTGTTGCTTTAACGTATGAACGCCAGATGATTAAAGCGGCAGAACGTAGCGATTATCCTGCAGCACCAACGGCATCAAATAACAAGTTACCCCTGTCGCAGCTTTTGATTATTGCTCAGCAGTACCCAAGTAAAAAAATCGCTCAAATTGTGGTAGAAAATCAGCCCAATGCGCCGATTATTATTAAAGATGGCAGAAAAACACTCGCTTACCTTAACCCTTATACTGGCGCAGAAGTAGCGATACCGGGTCAAGGTACTAAAACCTTTTTCCGTAAGTTAAGAGCTTTTCATCGTTGGCTAACCTTCGATGGAAGTTTCAGCCAAACAGGTCGAGAGGTTAATGGAGTTGCCAACGTAATTTTTATTGTTCTAATTCTTTCAGGGCTTTATTTATGGCTACCTAAGCGCTTTAACAACAGAGCATTCAAACAGAGGCTAACCTTGTCTGGAAATTACCCTAACAAGAGTGCGAGGAATTACCAATGGCATAATGTTTTTGGTATTTATATCGCGCCAGTAATTTTTGTCGTGGCAGTTACTGCGATATTTTTTTCCTACAAATGGCCTGGTCAAACACTTAAAAACTATGTCTCTACAGAGTCTGTGTCACTTGCTAAGCCTGTCGAAGTTTCGGCTCAACAAAGCGAATCGCAACTGCCTATTGCTAAGCAGCTAACCAAAGTCAGACAATATTACCCACGATGGCGAAGCATACAATTTTCTTTAGATAATGCGCCAACTAACAGTAAAGTTTACCGTGTTGACATGGGCAATGGTGGAGAGCCACAAAAACGTGTGTCAGTACTATTAAATGCCTCAACAGGTGAGATGATTCAAGAACAAAAATTTGAGCAATTATCTACTTATAGCAAGATACGTAGCTACATTAGGTTTCTTCATACAGGTGAAGTCTTCGGGCCATTTGGACAAACTATTGCTGGTTTAGCTTCACTGTTTGCATGCTTGTTGGTATATACCGGCGCAATGCTCTCTTGGAGACGTTGGAAAAACAGTCGAAAAGTAAGTGCAAACGTATCCGCGCAAGTAAATTAACTCTAATTAAATTGGTATAAGTAGAGCCTAATAGGCTCTACTTAAATAGTGGTATTAGTCGCGTTTATATAAAGACTCTATTGTACTTGTGGCGATAGTGTTCGCGTTGATCATATAGCCCGTTAACGCGCCTGACGCCTCTTCTGGCAACTCAAGCTTCTCGACTGATAGTGCATGGACAGTAAAGCGATAATGATGAACTCCATGGCCTTCTGGCGGACAAGCACCACCAAACCCGCGGTAACCAAAATCATTAGCTATTTGCACGCTGCCCTCGGGTGCTGAGCCTTTTTTAGTACTGCCCGCACCTGCGGCTATTTCGTTCACAGTATGAGGAATATTCACTATTTGCCAATGCCACCAACCACTGCCTGTTGGTGCATCAGGATCATAGGCAGTAATGGCAAAACTTTTCGTACCTTCAGGAGCACCTGACCATGCTAGCTGTGGCGATAAATCCCCGCCGCTACAACCAAAGCCATTAAATTCTTGGGCTTTAGCCATAAACTCTCCCTCTGCGATATCTTTACTTGATAAGGTCAAGGTATCTGCCAAGGTGATAGAAGAAAAGCTGATTGAGAGCAAGGTAACTAATGTGAGTGACTTAAACATAACGATGAACCTTATTTAATGAATGACTAAATGGTGATTGGCAATAGATGATTAACTATAGCTACTATTCAAGCGAGATCTCACACAATTCATAGTATCGATACTGCTAAGTTTCGCCCTACCCGTTTTTTTAGTAAATTTTATATAAACTTACACATACCGTGACCTAAAGAACGACTAGGTCTTTGGGTGTAACCATAACGGCTATAGAAGGCCTCTTTTCCCTGTGCTGCCAACAAACCGATAGTAGAGCCCTGATTAGTGGCATCAGATAAATAGCCTTCTATCTTATCCATTAACGCCGCGCCAATACCCAACTTTTGGTAGCTTGGGTCGACAATTACATCTTGAACATAAAAATACATAGCGCCATCTCCAACGACTCTTCCCATACCAACAAGTCGGTTATCATGCAAAATGATCACATGGAATAAGCTATTATTTAAGCTTTTTTCAGCGAGGTTCGCATCAAGATCGCTCCAACCTACTTTATTGCGTAATGTCAAAAAGTCTTCAACTATTGGGCTTTCTAATTTTAAGCAAAATTTATCTGCTAACACTGTCATCTCCATTTATTCTAGGCAGCTTAATCGTACGCTCAACCAATCAAATATTAGTACTGTAGTAATCGTTCTGATCAGAAAATCAAAGTCTGTTACTAAGTTAACTTAACTACTGATACTTTCACATAATAAACATCATTTATATTGTAAGACTATTTTTTAACATTATGTTGTTGGCTAACTAATTTTTAGAAAGCAAAAAATGGCTGTTTAAATGAATAAACAGCCATTGTGAATTGTTGCCCATGAAACTTTAGCTAAAAGGTAGTTTTATAAATTGAAGTAAGTAACTTGCCGTTTAGCTTCAGCTAATTCAGCAGCGACTGAGGCTACAGCTAAATCTTGTAAGCCAACACCAGTACCATCAAACAAAGTAATATCTTCTGCTGATGTTCGGCCGGTTTTAGTACCGTTAATTACTTCGCCAATTGGCACAATGTCGCTTTGTTGAATGAGCTTTTGTGCAATCGCATGTTGAGCTTCACCCAGAGTAATTGATTGCGCTAATTCATCGGTAAAGACCTTAGCTACTGCCAGTAGCTTAGCATCAACTTCTTGCTTGCCTACAGTGTCGGTTCCCATACACGCAATGTGAGTACCGGGCTTGATCCAGTCTTTATCTATTAGCGCCTCAAACGCTGAAGTAATGGTAATAATGACATCCGCTTGAGCACAAAGCTCTTCACGCGTTACTGATTCAAACGGTAAACCTAATTCTTCTGCCACCGCAGCAAGCTTAGGTATTTGTTCTGGGTGGAAGTTCCAACAAACAACTTTTTCAAAATCACGTTGCTCAACAGCTGCACGTAATTGAAAAGTAGATTGATGACCAGCACCGACCATGCCTAACACTTTTGAATCTTTACGCGCTAAATGCGCAATAGAAACAGCAGATGAGGCTGCAGTTCGCACGGCAGTTAAGTAGTTACCGCCAACAAGTGATTTTAACTGACCGGTATCAGGGTCAAACAAAATGACTGTAGACTGGTGGTTAGTCAGATCTTTTTGCACATTACCCGGCCAGTAACCACCTGACTTTAAACCTAACACCATACCATCACGGTCGAAGCCCGACTTAAAACCATAAAGCGCATCAGCATGACCAATGGCTTCACGTATTACCGGAAAGTTATAGGCGGTATTTTTCGCCATTGCAGAAAATACGTTTTCTACTGCGGTAAAGGCATCTGCTCTACCCATAACTTCTTGGCAAACCGCTTCTGAAACAACTGATACGCCCTTGTTAACGGGTAAAGAGTTTTTCTGTGAATGGTTTTCTTTTGCAACACTCATAATTAATGTCCTAAAAAAGGGAAAACTCCCAACCGAAATCGAGAGCCGATATAACGATAAAAACTGCGATTAGTACGCTTTACCACGTGCAGACACTGGCCATAAAGTTTCAACTTTGCCATTACGTACACCAACATAATAATCGTGCACGTTACATGTTGGATCACAATGCCCCGGTACGAGTTTTAGCTTTTCATTAATTTTTAGTGCGCCGTTAGCATCTGAAATAACACCGTGTTCATCAGAACATTTGATGTATTCAACATCATCACGACCAAAGATGTACGGTAAACCACTATCTACTGATTGCGCTTTAAGACCTGCATCACAAATAGCTTTGTCAGCTTTGGTGTGGCTCATCACAGACGTTAAGATAAATAATGAGTTTTCAAATTCTGAAATTCGCTCACCTTTTTCATCATGAATGCGTTGGTAATCAGCATCCATAAAAGCGTAAGAACCACACTGTAATTCATTGAAAACACCTGAATTACCTTCAAAGTAATATGAGCCTGTACCACCACCGCCAACAATGTCACATTCAAGCCCTTCCGCTTTAAGCATCTCGATTGTTCGAGCAACCATGCCAACAGCGATGTCGATCTTCTCTTTACGTTCTTGGTAGCTTTCCATATGCTGCATAGCACCTTGGTAAGCTTGAATGCCAGAGAAGGTTAAACCTGGAGTCGCCGCAATCGCTTTAGCAATATCAACAACAGGCTGACCTTCAGCTACACCACAACGGCCTGCGCCACAGTCGATTTCAACTAAACATTCAATTTGCGTGTCATGTTTATTAACCGCAGCTGCTAATTCAGCAACATTCTCAAGATCATCTACACAAACCAATGTACGAGCGCCAAGTTTAGGTAATTGCGCTAAACGGTCTATTTTTGCAGGTTCACGTACTTGGTTAGACACTAGAACATCTTTAATACCGCCACGTGCAAAGACTTCGGCTTCAGATACTTTTTGACAACATACGCCACAGCTATCACCCAGCTTTTCTTGTAAAAAGGCGATATCAACAGACTTATGCATTTTGCCATGTACGCGATGGCGAACGCCCATCTCTTTAGCGAATTGTCCCATCTTAGTAATGTTACGCTCTAACGCGTCTAAATCGACAATCAAACAAGGTGTTTGAATGTCTGCTTCATCCATACCCGGAAGGGCAGGAACGTCATAACCTACTTCTAAATCATTTACTTTTGTCATCTTCTTCTCCAAAGTTTTAATTAGTATTTAGATAATTTTTAGATCGAGCTTTTGTATAATTTTTAATTTGAACCAAAGTTTTACTTTTTTTGACGGCTGTACTTATTGGCTTATTTATTCATCCACGGCAATTTGTCTAAATCGACATTACCGCCGGTAAGAATTACCCCGATACGTTTGCCTCTAAATACCTCAGGATTTTTCAAAATAATCGCTAGTGTTACCGCGCTGCTTGGCTCCACTACAATTTTCATGCGGATCCAAATAAGCTTCATTGCCGCGACAATTTCATCTTCCGTTGCCGTTAAAATATCGGTGACATGGTTTTTAACAAAATGCCAAGTCAGATCTTTAAGTGGGACTTTTAGACCATCGGCAACTGTCTCTGGAGCATCGTCAGCAATGATATGACCTGCTTTAAATGAACGTGCCGCATCATCTGCGTTCAAAGGCTCTGCCGCATAAATTTTTATTGTCGGGTTTGTCGTAGACAGTGTTAAACAAGTACCTGATATCATGCCGCCGCCGCCAATTGGCGCAACCACAGCATCTAAATTAAGTACTTGAGTAACTAGCTCTTTTGCACAAGTTGCTTGGCCTGCAATAACACGTGGGTCGTTGTAGGGATGAACAAAATCAGCACCTGATTCAGCAACAACATCAGCAAAGACAGCTTCGCGTGAACTGGTAGATGGTTCACATTCAACGATGACACCACCATAGCCAATTACGGCATCTTTCTTAGCTTGCGGGGCTGTGCGTGGCATTACTACAGTCACAGGTATGCCACGTCGTCCAGCGGCATAAGATAACGATAACGCATGGTTACCTGATGAATGTGTGGCAACGCCAATTTTTGCTTCTGCATCGGTTAAACCAAAAACAGCATTACAGGCTCCGCGTACTTTAAAAGCCGCTGCCTTTTGTAGGTTTTCACACTTAAAAAACAGCTCGGCACCTGTTAACTCATTGAGGAAACGTGACGTTAATACTGGCGTTTCGTGAATAAAGGGTTTAATACGTTCGTGGGCAACGAGTACGTCCTCGTAGCTTGGAATAGTCATGGTTGGGTTAGGTGAACTGCTCATAAGTGCCTCTTAATATCTCTTGCGGTATTAACCGTCGTATTTATCTTTATGAGTCTTAAGGGACTCGTAATTTGTAGATGATGTTTACTTTCTTAATAATTTTTTTGCTTCAATTTCACCTTATGGAAAACCACTAGTTCAGGCAAACAAGATGGATTTCACCATGTGAAATAGTGGTTTATTGCTACGGTAAAATACTTCTCATATCACTGATAAATAAAGGGCTATATGAATAGCGACTGCAAAAAAACTTACAGATTCCACTATGTGAAATCGGCAAACTCAAATTAATGATGGTTTTAGTTGGTTTTAGTTCTATATTAAAAAATGAAAAACAAAAAGTTGACACGACAGTCAAGAAATAGGATGTTATACCAATAACGTTTATTAATAATTCAAATGTTAATGAGACTAAATTTTTAAACTGAGCGGCAATATTATGACTAAAGTTAAACCAGAATCTCGCATTCAAGTAATAGACAGAGCAGCCACATTACTAGATGCTATTTCACGCTATACCATGCCGGTAACACTAAAAGCGCTTAGTGCAGATACTAATTTAGCGCCATCAACCGCTTTTCGAATATTACATTCTCTTATTGATAATCACTTTGTTGACCGAGACAATTCAGGTAAGTACCAGTTAAGTGGCCGACTCATTAGACTCAGCAATTATCAGTCTCAGCACGTGGATTTTCGTAAAACTGCATTACCTTACATGGAAAAACTACGAGATAAGTTTGGTGAAACGATTAACCTCACCACACGTGAAGGCGATGTGATCATTTACGTAGAAAAAGCCATTCCCAATAGAATGATGCATGTTCAACAAATCATTGGAAGCCGTGCTCCGCTTCATGTTACAGGCGTAGGTAAAATGATGTTAGGCATGGAAGGAAGCGAAGGAATAAGTGGCTATGCTCATCGCACAAATTTGCCAACTTATACGCGTAAAACATTTTCAGAAATAGAAAGCTTAGAGCGTGAATGCATGCACTGTGTTGAGCAAGGATTTGCCTACGATAATGAAGAAGCTGAAATAGGCGTAGGTTGCATTGGCGTACTTTTATATGACAGATACGGTGAAGTTGTTGCTGGATTATCCGTATCAGCCCCCATTGAGAGACGTAAAGATGAATGGGTTAAACATTTAGTCAAAGCAGGTAAATCAATTTCAGTTGAGCTTGGTTTTGTTAAAAACCAACAACCGATCAAAGAGGCCAGCTAAGAAAAATTTACAGCAGCAAGGGTATCTTCTCACCGCCAATATTTTATCTCTGCGGCATACCCACCCCCCATTACAACGGAGCTTGGGTATAAACCAGATTTAAAATTAAAGAGTGGAAACTATGTTAACAATAAATAGACTAAACCAAACGGAAGCAAAAACGATCATTGATGGCGCAGTAAGTAAAGCAAATGAACTCGGCGTACCTATGTGTATTTCAGTCGTCGATGAATCAGGTAATTTAATTGCCTTTGAACGCATGGATGGCGGTAAAGTACACAGTATTACCATCTCGCAAGATAAAGCATTTACTGCCGCATCTGCACGTAAAGGTACCCATGAATTTAACAAAGCCTGCATCCCCGGACATAAAAACAACTTATTCGGCATTCATACCGCTTTAGGCGGTCGTATGTGTATTGTTGGTGGTGGTTTGCCTATCACCTTTAATGGCAGCGTTGTTGGTGGTATTGGTGTGAGTTCTGGCTCGCCCGAACAAGACTTAGGTTGCGCGCAAGCAGGCGTTGAGAGCTTTAGTAGTACCTATGGCTAACAAGTCAGGCGAAAGTGAATGTCGACTGTGAGGCAGAGCCGCCTCAATATTATTCACTTTTGCCTATTTAAAAAATCACCGCACTAGCTGCCAAGTTAAACTTTGTTTTTACCACTGAACTATCCTACTATTTATTCTTAATACCTCAGTTTAACAATTACTTCGGAAATATATTAGTGCAGCTTCCTTCAAAAAAAATCAACATTATTCTCACTTTCATTATGCTCATCATTATCGCTTCGGTTATTTATACTGGTACTCAAAAGGAGCCAGAACTTCCTAAAATGACAGTACAAGAGAAAAAAGCACGATTTAGAGCGTTAATCGTTCCTGCTGTTGAAAATGTTTACACATCTCTCATGACCCGATATAAAAAAATTAAAACTGCCATTGATACGGGCGAAACGAATGCTGAGATTGACAAGTTAAAAGTAGAATACAAGGCGACTACCAATGAGCAATTACTCATGGCACTTAAACCCCATCCCAAAAGTATTGCCATAGCACAAGCCGCAATAGAGAGCTCTTGGGCCACTTCGCGTTTTTTTAGAATTGCTAATAATGTATTCGGTGTTTGGTCATTTAACAAAGATGAACCTAGAGTTGCTGCCCTGAAAAAACGAGGCGATAAAACTATTTGGGTCAAAAAATACGGTTCGATTGAAGAAGCTATATACGATTACTATCGCACGGTAGGCCGCAGTGGTGCTTTTGCTCAGTTTAGACAAACTAGAATGCAAACGAATAATCCTTTCATACTGGTAACTAAATTAGACCATTATTCTGAAAAAGGCAGCCTTTATGGTAAAGAGCTTACTGCAATTATCAAATTCAATAAATTTGATAAATACGATGCTATTTAGCTCATCGACATTACTCAACCAGCTAGATCTTTTGATACGAAATAGGACATCTCAGTAAATATATATTAAACTTAATAGCGCTAGCCCCTTGAAGGTAGTAGTAACCGGTGATTTTTATTCCTCATTCGCGATAAAATTTATCCCAAACGTTATTACATATAATTTGAAGCGCTCCTAACCTCGTTTAATCCTTAGGCTAAAAATGAACCATAGTTATTACGTTAAGACCTTATTCTCATTACTCTTTTTTTCCAGCACATTATGGTCCAAACCGTCTCACCTTTCAGATAAAGTCGTAATACCAACAAATAACTGGTCAAGCCAACGGGTATTATCCAACGTTGTTGGTCAGTTAATTGAAAATTTAGGTGTCCCTGTAGAATATGTCAACATTAGTGCAGATCGTCAATGGGGCGCACTGAAACGTGGGGTTATTCATTTTCAAATAGAAATATGGGAACCCTCAATGGGGCAAGAGTTTAATAAGCTTGTCGCTAACGGTGATATTATTGATTTAGGAACACATGAAGCCAAAGTAGTAGAAGATTGGTGGTACCCAAAGTATGTGGAAGATTTATGTCCTGAATTGCCCCAGTGGCAAGCTTTAAATAAATGTAGATCACTTTTTAAAGGATCTAATACGATGGACAAAGGTATATATTTTGGCGGTCCATGGAATTATGGTGATGCTGATATTATAAGAGCCTTAGAGCTAAATTTTTCCATCGAACGTTTATCTGGTGAATCGGCACTGTGGGCTGAACTTACCAGCGCGATTAAACAAAAGCGTCCTATCCTTATGCTAAATTGGAGTCCTAATTGGACCGATAATTTTATCGAAGGTGAATTTGTCAATTTCCCACTTTATACAGAACAATGTGAAAAAGTACCCGAATGGGGGCTCAATAAAAAATTAGTTAAAGACTGTGGCAACCGCAGAGGTGGATGGTTAAAAAAAGCGGCGACACCGAATTTAAAACTAAAATTTCCTTGTGTGTATAACTTAATTCAAAATATTAGTTTTACCAATCGTATGATTACCGATGCCTCTTCTTTGGCCGTTATCGAAAAGCTTTCGGATCAAGCTGCCGCTATTGAGTGGTCAAAGAAGTATGCTAAAAATATCAAAAAATGGTCATTGCTAGAGTGCCCACAATAAACATCACGTTATACCAATCGTATGACATGGCTAAGCACAGTATTTTGCTTCTTTGAAATTAAACTTAATGTACGTCAGAAGTAAAATTCCACAGGCAACAATAATCGCGGTTATGTATAAAGCTGGGTTATAACTATTAAATTGTTCAATCAATGCCACACAATATAATGGGGCAATAATTTGTCCAATGCCATAAGCCGATGTTATTGCCCCCATAATAAAGACAGGATTTTTATTAGAAAGCTGACCACCAAAATTCATAAACAAAGCGACTAACCCGATAAAAGTAGCACCAAAGAACATACCACTCATAAGATTCAGAATAATATTACTAGAAAATGTGGGGATTAAAATACCGATAATCTGTAAGGACATGGCGATTATCATAATGTTAATACTGCCAAAACGATGTGCTAAGCGCATCCATAAAATACAAGACGGAATTCCAGCAAGACCCGCAGCTAACCAGACATACCCCCCGTAACCTTCTAATCCTTCTAATGAATTAACGATATCCGGCAAAAATGTTGCCTGTACCACCATACCAACACCTTCGGTAAAATAAGCACAGATGAGAAGGATAGTAATGGGAGAAAAGAGCGATTTATCAAATTTCTGCTTAACAACGTCATTAGCAGGCTGCTTATCAAAACGTAAAACATAAGCGGAATAACATGCGAAAAGCGCACCAATGACGGCTAATATAAGCCATGCATCTTTCCAATTTCCACCATAATAAAAGACACTTCGCATCACAAGATCTGTAATGACTATTGAAAAACCTAAACCGGTAAAGTGTATTCCCATGGCCTTGGTTTTATTGGTCGACTTTAGCTTTAGCATTACCACAGCAGATCCGACAACAAGTGCCATCGCCGCACCAAACCCGGCTAAGTACCGCGTGATCATCCACACTGTGCTATTTTCAGTAATTCCTAAAATAAAAGAAGAAGTAACACAAAGCAACAAGCCTAGTCTGAAGTATTTTACCTTGGTGTGTATATCTTTTATGAAAATAGAAAAAATTGAGCCACTTAAATAACCGAAGTAATTGATAGAAGCAAGCACGCCAGCAAACGCTATGTTGATAGAATCTTCCAACATAGCTGGCAACAGTGAAGTAAACACAAAACGAGCAACACCCACACCCACAACGAGAGCTAATATACCTGCCAATAAAATTGCACTATTACACTCTCGATTAAACTGCACCGTGTTGCTCCATCAAAATGTACTTTGCGATATATTGCAGTGTATAACCAACTGAGATAAATACGTAAATCACCAATGATGATGGGTAATATATACAATGAAGATATAGAACAAACTGACTAAATTTCTAATATACTATTGAGCTTGCTCGCGTGTATTAGTCCTTTAAACATCAGAATAAGTTACTTGGATAAATCGAGTGCCAACAAAAAAATTTGAATAGTTAAGCCATTTTTATGACTCGTTTTTTGTCTTATTTGAGGGAATTAATACTTATACCTGTTGATGCCATAAAATGCGAACTTCTTGTAACAGTGCTTTAATAACGGGGTCTTGTGCGCGATTTTTAGCAATGACAAAGTGTAATGGCGCTGTAAAATTTAGGCTAGGAATAATCCGTACAAAGTTGTCTTTTTCGGCTAACTGAGCCTCCTCTAGGGTGATAAAACTCAAGCCAAAGCTCTTTTTAACCAACTCTAACCGAGTACCGTCATCACTAGATTTCAATACCGAGGCAATATTTTTTCCAAGCTTATCCTTTAGTAATTCATCAAAAGGACAATACTCACCCATCATTACCCAAGGTTGTTGACCAAGCTCTGATGCAGTTAAGGTTTGGCTAACATCAAAGGTTAACGGCGCGATAGTAGTTATTGTTTGTTCCATTGCAATAACACTAATAAAATCATCAGGGATCTCACCAAATACATAGCCGCCGTCTAGTTGCTGATTTCGAATATCATTGAGTGTTTTACCGCTTGATTGTTGCCGAATAACCAAGCTTATACCTGGACAATTTTCTTGTAAATTTTCAGCGAACTCAGCCAGTTTAACTTGCTCGACACCCAAGTTATTACCTAACTTAAAAGTGCCAATAATTTCATGTTGATTTTCCGCAGCAAGATTAACTAAATCTACCGCGCTATCTAAAGTCACTTGCGCTTTTGTTAACAGTAATTGACCTTTTTCGGTCAAAGCCATACCTTTACTAGAGCGAATAAATAGAGGCGTTGCCAACTCTGCTTCTAAACTTTTAATATGAGCACTTATCGCAGGTGGTGTGGTATATAGCCGTTTAGCAGCTTGGGTTAAGTTACCTGTTTGTGCAACGGCAACAAATGATCGCAGGTGATAAAACTCCACAAATGACTCCCTCAATTTTTCTTTTAATTTTATAGTGATTGCGATTTTATAACGCCTACTCTACCTTTTTTACAGCCTTTACCACCATTCATTTATACCGAACTCTACCTTAAATAATAATGAATTTAGCAAGTAATCTAGCCGGGTTACAGTAACGTTTTTAAAGCTAGGAACCGCTATGACTAACTATAGTAATGCATTTTCTCAACAATTAATTCCCGCACAACAAGTGAATAATTTTTTTGCGGCTAAGCTTGCCAGTGAAACCGATTGCTCTGATGTTTATAGCGATATAACGCAACACAGTAATCATTATGTTTTATTAGACGTACGCGCCAAAGAGGCTTATGAAAAAAGCCACGCGATTACCGCGGTGAACCTACCCCACAATGAAATAACCCCAGAGTCTTTGGCTAACTACGATAAAAACACCTTATTTGTTGTTTACTGTTGGGGACCCGGTTGCAATGGCGGCGCAAAAGCCGCATTGAAAATTTCAGCCTTGGGTTATGGCGTTAAAGAAATGCTGGGCGGTATTCATTACTGGGAAGATTTTGAACGATATCCAGTTAATCGCCGAGTAAATGAAGCACAAGCGTAGGACTCAAGCCCTTTAGGTATAATGCTCACAAGTTATTTTTCTTACTAGCCTACCTAAAGTCTTTTATATCTTAGGGTTAACTCCTAACTGTAATAGAAAAGTTATGTTGTGCAGCCTTATTGCCTAATGCTTCAAGTTTTTTAACGTCACTTAAAAGCACTTGCCTAATTTCATTACCATCAATGATGTTTAGATATTCTTGCTTTTCGACCAGCTTAATGTCTGTTGCTATGCCATGATATTTTTTATTCTCTGTGGTGATAACCTTAATTAGGCTACGACGCATACAGACAATTTCAAAATAGTCATGAGTCTCACAACTGATGTTCTTTGCCATGGAGTGTTTCCTCTTATTACATCAGTACTGATGTAGTGCTAAATGATGCCACATCGACAGTAAATGAATTATAAACGCATAATACTATACCCCTGACTAGCAACACTTTCTTGCACCTCAAGGTTAGCAAGTTCACTATGGCAAAAATTGCAGCGGCTTTGCTTAATATTATCTACTTTCACGCCTAAACTATCGAGATACTGTTTGGCATATTGCTCTACCTCTCTAATATTTTCATTATTGACCAACACATCAAAATGGATATATTCATCTGATACCGTCATTACATGGGTATCAAAAACATGTATTTGCATACTCATTGCTCCAACTAAATTATTGGCTTTTGCCAGATAAACTCAAATCACCAGATGCGACATCAAATACATCGGTAACACACAGCAGAGGCGCATGTACTTGCTGGTTTATTTTCAAACCTGCGGTAACACCATCAAAAGAAAAACTTTCTGGAAAACCAAGTGCAGATAGCGGCACTCGCACTAACACTTCAGATTTCGCTAAGCTAAAATCAAATCCTGGACTGTCAATAAAGATAGGCAAGTTTGGCCAAGTCGGCGGTAATTTAGGTGAGCTACCTTTAGCAATGTCTTTAACTTTTAAAGCACCTTCACCACAGGCATTGTCAGGCACTAGAACTACCCAGTGACTATGCCATTTATCTCCGTCATTGGTTTTGTTGCCATCACCATCTTCGTCGTATAACGGGGTGTCGTCAAAGTCAGGATGTACAGTTAAGGCTAAAGAGAGAATGCCTTGATCCGCTTCAAAACCTACTGCAGAGCTATTAAGTGATGTTGGCCAGACATAACTATAGACCTCGGCGCCTGCTAATTTACCCTTTTTGTTGGGGTGCTTATTGCCCACTTTCCCCGTTACTGCTTGTTGAAATATCAGGTGACTGCCTTGGGTAATCACCTTGGCATGAACAATATCAAACTCAGTAGCAATGGCCGAAGAACTCGGTGCTTGAATATGGCCACTGTGCTTATTGTGAGCATAGGAATTTGTGTTCAGCAGCACGGTACTTAAGGCTGCTGCGATTAATAACTGTGATTTTTTCATGATTAATCCTTTTAATTACATTGTGTATAGGGAAAAAAGTGCTTAACTCAAAATGTAATTCAGTTTAATGTATCCAACTAAACTAGTTTCGAATCGATACCAACTATATTTAAGCATAAGAAAACTCTACTTGTCAAATATGTTTTGACTCGATACTATTAAGGAATGAATGATGAACTATTTAATTTAATCGAGCGTTTAGCCAATTTATTACGGCAAGAAACGCGACTTGAAGGGCAAAGCTTAGGCTTACAACCTATACAGCAAGAGGCTTTGTATTACCTATCGACTTGTAACCGTTACTCAGATACCACCTTAGCGGTCACTGAGTTTTTAGGGTTAACCAAAGGCACAGTATCGCAATCGTTAAAAATTCTGGAAAGCAAAGCCTTAATTAGTAAAGTAAAAGACAAAAAAGATAAGCGCATTACCCATTTAAAAGTAACTGAAGCCGGTCACGAGTTTTTAATGAAAACTTGTCCACCACAAAAGTTTACCGATGCTATTGCCGGTTTGTCTGTTGATGAAGAGTTCGAAACAAAAACATTACTTAAAAAAGTATTAAGTAACTATCAACATGCTACGGGTCGTACTGCCTTTGGTGTTTGTCAGTATTGTAAGTTTAATCACAAGACGGGTGACGGCATTTTATGTGATTTAACCAAAGAAGCTTTAAGCAGCGATGACATCATGCTTATCTGCAGAGAATATGTCGTTTAAACATGATCTAACAATCTAAAATTCCAATTTTCGACTTCATTGTTTGTTAGACGTTCTTCAACTTTTTCCATCCAACTATCAGATAAGGTGTCTTGTTCTTTTAATTTTAACAGTTTTTCTTTGTTGAGTGGATCACCAAAAAATGTCTCACACACCTCAGTAATTGTCATTGCATTATCAACTCGGGCGATTAATTCCAACGGTTCATCGACACTGACCATGCCCGGCTGAATAACGCGATATAACCAGCCACTGCGACTAACATCCTGCATATCGACCGATAAGTTATCGATGCCCCAACGTTTATTGAGCTTAAAACAAGGAGAACGAGGCTGACTCACTTCGATAATCGCTTCTCCCCATTGGTAGCGGTCGCCCAAATAGACAGTCTGTTCTGTCATACCAGTTGAGCTAATATTTTCGCCCATACCGGCGGCTCGCCATGCATTATTTGTATCGTATTTCTCTTGCCAATAGGCATAATGCTCAGCTGGATACTGATGTAACGCACGCTCAAGTCCACCATGATGAAGTTTGTCAGCGCACTCACTGTCTCTTATACACATCTGACGCTGCCGACGAAGAGGATAGTGTAGATCTC
>CAJXRC010000101.1 GCA_913058405.1 uncultured Colwellia sp.
TCCTCTTCGTCGGCAGCGTCAGATGTGTATAAGAGACAGAAATATAATAAAGCAATGAGGTCTGAATTGAACGTATTGCGAGATAGTGAAAAGTTCAAAATAGGCTATAAAAATTTAATCTCGATGAAAGTTTACCCCTAAATACTTAGTATAGAAAAAGTAACAAATTTATCGAGAAAAACTATATTCACCCAAGTACTCAGAATATACATATTAATTGCAAATGACGTTATACGGCGTTCAATAACCAAAGTATAGAATGACTATGCATAATTCATTACGCTTACCTAAAGCCACTTAAATCCCCACTAAAAACCTGAACTTTGCATGATAACAGGTACACATATTGCTTTAAGTAACAGTAAAACAAACAAAATGTCCATTTTTCGCACAAAAGTTAATATTTCTATTGCTCAATTCACTGTTATTTTTTAGTATGTTGATGACAACCATAATTAAGGAATAATAATAATGAACAAAAGTGAATTGGTAGAGAAAATCGCTGAAGGCGCAGACATTTCAAAAGCTTCAGCTGGCCGTGCTTTAGATAGTTTAATTGGTTCAGTAACAACTGAGTTAGCTAATGGCGGTGATGTCGCATTAGTGGGTTTTGGTACTTACAAAGTAAATGACCGTGCTGCTCGTACTGGTCGCAATCCTCAAACAGGTGCAGAGATCCAAATTTCTGCAGCGAAAGTACCTGCTTTTAAAGCGGGTAAAGCATTAAAAGACGCTGTTAACGTTTAGTCCTTTGATGTCAATAATGCCCCTTGAAATGAGGGGTGTTATTTTGTCTAATACACTAGAATTCATATTAAAAAATCCTTCATATCTAAACAGATTAACTACTTCCCTAAGTAAAATATTCCCCTAAGTAAGATTTAACCTAATTACCGCAATATCTATACACTACTTCTCACGCCCTTTAGCATTGAGAATTTACATCGTCATGCATCGATAAGCTGATAGTAAAAATACAACCATGATTACACTCTTTTGATGATAACGAATAAGAAGAATAATTTGCTTTAAGTTGATCTCGACTATTCAATAGGGATTTAAATAAGTCGTTATTAGAGTCTGTTGGAAGAGGAGGTTTTCAATTAGTGGTAAAAGGTTATTAGCAACCTTTTACCACTAATATTAACTTAAGTAGCTACCGCAGGAGCCTGGCTAAGTTTATTTGCACGTTTTTCATCTAGTTTTAGATGAATGCTACTGCCAACATAACCTGCAGCAATACCACAGATAGACGCAGCAATAACCGCCATTACAACCGTGCCAGCTTCATTAAAGGCAAAAGGAGCAAGCAATCCAGGAATTGGTGCTGCAGTTCCTGGTGCATCGTTAATTATGTTGAAATAAACAGCCACTAAACCCGATAATGCGCCGCCGAAAAAGTTACAAGAATAAATCTTGAAAGCATTTCTTGTGACAATATCTGCTTGAGTAAGTGGTTCTAACATAATCGCAATTACTTTATTTCTATCACCGAGCTTTAATCTTTTCATTAATATTCCATTAGTGAAAGACCCACCAACACAGGCGATTGCCGCTATCCCCATAGGTAGTCCGGTCAATCCAAGAATTGCCGTTAGTGCCATAGAGCTTAATGGTGAAGTACAGATCATTTTGATCAGGCCACCAAGTAAAAAGCCCATCACATAAGGTGATGCCGTGGTAGCGCCAGTAATCGCTGAGCCTATTATTGCCATGATACTACCGACGACGGGCCCGGATGCATGCGCAATAACATAAGCACAAGGTGCGATAACTAATGCGCCAACAATAATGTCGATGCCTTCAGGAAGGTGTTTTTCAATCACTTTGGAAATAAAGTAACAAAGGTAACCCGCAATGAAGCCAGCTAATATACCCGTTCCCTTAGTTGCGATGGCAGCAACAATGGCAAACACAGGATTAGCACCTAAAGCCAATGCAACAAGAGCAGCGGCAGCTGGACCACCCATAGAACCAGCAGCGAGGCCAGTTTCTCTTAGGATATCAATACCAAGAAAATCACCAGAGATGTAAGCATGAATAGCTTCAACTAAAAAGCTAGCAACCGCTGCAGAGGCAAGTCCGCCCATAGCTTTTGTGCCGTGGGGCGCAAAACGACTAAATAAAGAAAATGCCGTTAACGCAGCAAGAAGAAGGGTAATACCCTTAAGTAATTCCATAAAAGTTTCCTAAGCAAATGAGACATATGTTTTATCAAGGAGTGAAACCCAAATAATAATGGAATTTCCCTTGTTAGCATTGCCGTATAATTGTTGTAGCACTGAAAATTCACCGTTGATATTTACTTCTATTTAGCACTTTATAATAGTGCTTTATTGATTATCTAATCGTTGGATTATCGCGCTGATTTTTGTATATCTAATAATTGACCTTTTTATTATTCATGTTTACTTAGATATAAAAGTTGAGATAGCGCAATAAAATACACTTTAATTGAAATAAAATCCACAATAGTGAATAAAGTTTCCTAAAGGAAACATCATTTTTTGGTTTAATTGGTCATTAACCAATCAATCACATCGAGTTCATCGCGAGAAGATACGCTGGGTGCATCGATAAACGGTAAGAATTATTTTGTAAATAGCCATCTTACTTTTGAAAGTCACAGCAAATTTGGAGGTGTTAGGAAGCAATTATTATTCATTTTCACCAGAGCTACATTTATGTATTAATGCTCTGTGAGTAAACTTATTTATTTTTCAGATTTCAGTGAGAGGAAACGCAGATAAATCAATAATTATCTATGCGTGCCAGTATGTTTTTTTGAGACTCTCTCTTTAAAATATCTACAACATAGCACTAGCCTGTTAATTCAATGATAAAGAATCAGTTAATCAAAAGCCGTTGCTAAATTAAATTGTTGTTTAGCGACACACTCACCTGAAGGCGCATAACTGCGGTCGTAGGTTTCTACATTACCTTCGACATCTTGCATGATAATAGTGGTTGTTCGTGTCCCATATGTTGGGGATTTAATAAAAATAGCACTGAGTAGCTGTTCCCATTCCTCATCAAGTCCTGTTTCAGGCAGCAAATGAGGTAAAGCCTGTTTATCATTGCTCATTAAATCAAATAGTGCGTTAACAGATAGATTACCTTGTGAATGAATCGTCTCACTTAACAGTTTTTCACCTTTTGCCATTTTAGGCCAAATATCATCTAACGCACCATTACAAATACTATGTACACCTTTACGCAGCTGATGACTTTGATTATTGACACTGTCATAACAGTACAGTTGCTTCAATGAACCATAGATGAGATTAAAACCATGATATTGGCTTGCTTGCTGAGACAACTCAGCTGTCATGTTTATTTTAGTGTCGACTAAAGCCTGTAAAACAAGATCGCCCCTAGATTTTTTAGGTGCGTCACTTAAGGGCAGTTTTCTAAAGTTAGTTAATGCGGCAAATTTTCCCGTTGATGATAAACCTAACCAAGTCCCACCCGCTTGCAGATCTTTTCCTGCTAAGATATTGGACTCTTGCCAGACATGCATAGCCTGCGTTGGACGTTGATGAAACTCATCTCTATTAGCACAAATAATTAAGGGGTACTTTGGATGTTGCTCGATAGCAATAAATAATATGCACATGAATGAATTCTTAAATCAGCTTAAGTTAAGGCTTAAGCTAATTATTGCATCCTACTAATGTAGTGACTATCTAATAATTGTTAATCTAAGTACTAGGATTAAAAATAACTGAAGCTGTACAACCATCACCGTGATTATTTTTTATATTGAATTGCCACTGGTATTTTTCGCAAATATCTCTAACAATATTAAGGCCTATGCCAAAGCCCTCATAACCTCGTGGCTGTGCATCAAGTCCTACACCATTATCTATAACATCGATTCGTTGTGGCGAAATAAAGAGACTGACATTACCTTCAACACTACAGTTAATGGCATTTTTCAATAAATTTTTAATGACTGCAGCAAATAACAAAGGCTGAACCGCAAGGCTAAAATCACATTGTAATTCTTGATGAAAAATAACTTGATTCGCTTTTATAGTAGGCTCAAAGTCTTGCACTATTTTCTGGATAAAATCATCTGAAATATCAACCTTAATAGAGTTACTCTCTTCATTCCTCGCCATTAGCAAAAAGGTGTGAACTAGCTGCTCCATTTCAATAATGGCATTATCAATGCGACTAGATTGTCTTTGCACTTTTTCATCATCCAGCCGTCGTAAAATACTGATCCCACCACGGATAACTGTCATAGGCGTGCGTAACTCATGGCTGACATAGCGAGTAAAAGCTTGCTCTCTCATGAAAGCCTCTCGGATCCTACTACGGTAGCTATTGATGCTGGTCAGCATCTGCATCAACTCTAATGATAATTCACCATCAATTGATAATGGTGTATATTTTTCGTTATCATGACGCTCTAATTTATTGGCCAAATTAGAAAATGGCGTGCTAATACGCTTAGCCATTTTTATAATAAACAATGCTGCGATAATATAAATGAGTAGGCCAAGTCCAAATATCACGGTTTGGAAAATAGCGAATTCTGTATCATCCCATTCAATCGCATCAACATCTTCCAGAGCATAAGCAATGGCTAAACCTTTTTTCGTCAAAACTTGCTGTGCAAACACACTATATTCACTGTCATCTTCAAAATGAAAACTGATACTGCCCTGCCAGTTTTTATCAAGTCGTCGTTTTATTGATGGGGGCAAAATTTCGTATTGATCATATATTTTTAACATAGGGTCAATTTGTATTTCACCATCAACCCCTTGGCTAAATAACTTAAAATGGTAAGGTGAAATTAATGCTAAACGCCGCTCACTACTTTGATTTTCAGTGTATAGGACAGTATGGTAAAAAATAGCCCCATAAAAAACTAACAGCACCATAGCCCCTAATAAATAGACACGTATAATTTTACTACTCATGGGTTTAGCGTTATTCATTAAACTGGCACCAAGCGATATCCCAATTTAGGTACCGTCTCTATAATATTTTCTGCAAAGGGCTTATCTACCTTATGACGAAGCTGATAGACATGTTTTCGTAATATATCTTGGTCAGGTAAATCATCAGACCACAATACTTCTTCTATTTCTTGACGCGAGACAACATTGGGTGATTTTTTAACTAATAAATTCAATATCTTAAAACAAATAGGTGTTAATTTTATTTCTTGCTTACCCCGCCATACTTGATGGGTATTTATATCAAGAGTAATGGGACCACAAGTCATTTGTGTGATGAAACCTGAGCCAGAATGACGACGAGTAACGCTGTGAATACGTGCTTCGAGTAACTCTAAATTGAAGGGTTTTACAATATAATCATCGGCTCCTTGGCGAAGTCCTAGTAACATATCATCATTAGTATCTCGTGCCGTTAACATGATAATTGGCGTGTTATTGCCCTCAGCTCTAAGTTGCTGACAAAGGCTAATACCATCAAGACCTGGTAACATGATATCTAGAATAATACAGTCAAATTTTTGCGATTGAGCTAGGGATAACCCTAAATTACCTGTAGCAGCATAATCGAGGTCGAAGTCTAATTCTTCAAAGTAATCAAAAATAACTTCCGCAACACTTTGACAGTCTTCTACCAGTAATATTTTCAAACGATAATCCTTAACTATATTTATTTTATTAATTGCACTTTAATAACAGACGTTTTTTTGTTTGATTAGTTCCCACACAAGTAGGGATTAATAAAGGTTTTAATAGTTCAAAATCACTATGTCTTATCCCAAGAAAAAAAGACTCGTCTGACGTTAACAAATTAATTAACTCATCTTTATCTGTAAGTAATTGCGCTTGGCCTTTGGAGTAAAATTGAGCACTAAAAGGTCTTTTGTTCCAATAATACAGTGGTGTATATTGGGAAAAAGTTCGATTAACCCCAAGTAGTTCAGACTCACTCTTTTTGTTAATAACCCCAAGGTTTAATAACGTGATGACTAAACCTAATAAGGCAAAAGAAACTAAAGCTAAGTAGTTACTAGTTTTTGTCAATCGACAGTTTAATGCAACAAGCACTGCTAGCGCGCTGAACCCAGGTAATACATAAATAGGTAAGATATTACCAGCTAAGGTAAACAACAATAATGGCGATATCATCCAACAAATTAGATATTTATTTATGCCTAAGGCCTGGAACCTGTTAGAAGGTAACTCGACACCACGATACCTTTTAATGATTAACCCTATGACGATAAAAGACCATGGGCTAGCACAAACCAGCCAGTACAACCAAATAATGCCTCTTGGTTTAATATGCGCCGTACCGTATAGATCACCTTGCCAGCCTGATACAAGGAATCGCTGAACATGTTCGCCAATTATAAAATACTCTAAAAATCCTGGCGTGCGTATCTCAGCCCAAACGTACCAAGGTAAGGTCAACAACAAAAATACCATCATACCGGTTAACCAAGGCAAGCTTTTGATTGCGAGCTTAAAACAACCTTGCCATAAGCTCCAACTGACCAAAGATATTCCAATCAGCACCACAACAACAGGACCTTTAATTAGCATACCTAATGCTAGAGCGACAAAAAATAAATGCCCAGAGACAATTTTATCTTTTTGGCTATAGCATTGCCAATAGCCAACCATAGCTAGGGTGTATGACATTAATAACGCGCTATCCGTCATCACCATGCCTATAGCGATAATAAAACCAAGGCTTGAAGTAAGTATCAGCAGAGAAAAAACGGCCGTGTTTTTGTTTGTCAGTGATTTAGTAAAACGATAAACCAAATAACCCGTGATTAACCCACAGGCAAAATGGGGTAAACGCGCACTAAACTCACTAATGCCAAACCAAGAAAAACTTAATGCACTGAGCCATGTTTGAAATGGGGGTTTTCCCCAAAAAGGAATGTTGTAGTCAAATTGAGGAGTCACCCAATTATTGGTTTCGAACATTATTCGTGCCATTTCACCGTATCGCGCTTCAGTCGTATCATAAAGTGGAAATAACCCTAAAGAGACAAGTCTAATGACAATCAATGATAAAATTAATGTTGCAGCCCAAAATACCAACGACGTTGTTACATTACTATTATGATTCTCTGAATCAACCATGCTTTTCCACCATCGAACTGACGAGTGTATTTCGTTCTTTATCCATAATTAAATATATGGGTCTAGCCTTTGCTTCAGCATATATGCGTCCTACATATTCGCCTAAAACACCAATCGCTAATAGCTGTACGCCACCTAAAAATAATTGTATTAACATCATTGAAGGATAACCAGCAACGGCTTCACCAAAGACTAAGGTTTTCAACAAAATCCAAAGTCCGTAGCCAAAAGCAGAAGCTGAAATCAATACACCGGCCCAAGTTGATATTCTTAATGGTTTCACACTAAACGCGGTGATACCTGATAGTCCTAATTTAACCAATTGAATAAAAGACCATTTAGTTTCTCCTGCTACGCGTTCTGGACGCTCAAAACTAATAGTGGTTTGTTTATACCCTGGCCAAGAAAGAATGCCTTTCATATACCGGCTTCGTTCAGATAGTTTTTTGATATCTTCAATAACTCTGCGACTCAATAACCTGAAGTCGCCAACATCTTTTTGTAAAGGTACTTCTGATAAATGATCAAGCAATCGGTAATAAACGTGCGCTGACCAACATTTAAATTTGGACTCGCCAAGTCGTGCACTACGTTTCATATTAACGACATCGAAACCATTACGCCAAGCGGTAAGCATGTCAGGGATCAACTCAGGCGGATCTTGTAAATCAGCATCTAACAATATAACAGCTTGGCCTTTCGCATTATCTATACCAGCAGTCATGGCCGCTTCTTTGCCAAAATTTCGACTTAGGTTTATACATTCGATATTGGCGTAATGGCTATTTAAATCCAACATAACATCCCAGCTATCGTCACAACTCCCATCATTAACATAAATAACTTCAACGCTGTCTTCAGAGAGAGTACTAAGTACTTTTGCTAAGTGATGGTGAAATATTGGTAGCATTTCTCGCTCATTGTAAACGGGCACAATGATGCTTAGGGTTATTTCATTTTTAGTCGATGACTCATTATTTACAAGTTGCATTTTTCTCTCCAAAATTTATTCTGGAGCTACTTTAAAACAAGTGAAGTCTAAAAAAAGTCACTATCATCTCAACAAGGTTAGTGACACTTTTTAGACCTTACACAGGATAAGCTTGGCTCAGAGTTATCGTCATTGATGTGGGAAGTTATGGAGCAGTTTAAAAAATTTTGTCTTATTGGTGGTATGGGATTTATTGTTGATAGCCTGTTTTTTATATTTTTAAGCGAACTCACTGACAACATAATGTTAGCAAGATTATTATCATTTTGGTTAGCCGCCTCTGCAACTTGGTTTGGCAATAGAATTTATACCTACGGTCACCAAAAATTTACTAATGTTATTGCTCAATGGTGCAAGCACTTATTAACGGCTCATATCTCTGGTTGTTTGAACTTGCTGGTATTTTGGTACACAAAAGAGCTGACATTTATTCCCATTGCATTTTGTCTTGGCATTTTGGCAGGTTTATTTAGCAATTATTTCATTACGAGTCGATACGTTTTTGTAAGCACAAAAACATCTCGCGTCAATACCGATTAATCAACTTACTAATATGCGTACATTTGATACTCATATACCTAATTTATACCCGTTATCATTCAAAGTGCAGAATTTAAGTGGGAATTAAAATGACTTTACGCAAGGTAAATAGTTTATGCATAGTCATTCTATGGGTTGATTATTTAACGCAGAATAAAGTCATTTTAAACCCAGCTAAGAAACGCTTGAACAACTTCACTTCATCGTTGCTGTGAATTGAAATGGCTCAAGAACTCTGAAACATGCATCTTGATTGGTAACGAGTATATAAGACATTTCATAGACGTACAGCGTGACAAACTTACAACCTTTGTTTACCGCTAACTTGACTCTAGCCTAGAGTCTACGCGTATTAAACCAATCATGAGGTAGTTTCATATGAAACGATTACACTTTAATTTAATCACGTTGGCTTGTGTCACTTTATTTGGCTGCGAAAATCCTGACGGGATAGCAGATGATGCACAAACTAGAGATTATTCAACAATTTTTACTCCCCTACCGTCAAAAACTATCTACCCGTCAAATAACCCTTACAGTGAAACCAAAGAACGACTAGGTGAATTACTTTTTTGGGATCCAATACTCTCAGGTGATAAAAACACATCATGTGCCTCATGTCACCATCCTGATTTTGGTTGGGCTGATGGACGTATATTATCTATCGGTTCCGACGGTATTGGCTTAGGACCTCAAAGATACGGTTTTCAGGTAACGTCCATTCATGCTCCTACAATCATGAATGTTGCTTTTACTGGTATCAAAAACAATGAAAGCGATAGTAGCTTTGTTTCTGGCGGATATTTTTAGGACTTGAGAGCTGATACTTTAGAAGAGCAATCCTTAGGGCCAATTAAAAATCCAGTCGAAATGCTTGGCTATAATAATGATGAACAAGGAATTATGGCCAACATTGTTGAACGCTTACGACTTATTCCTGAGTATGTGACTTTATTTGAGCAAGCCTTCGGCGTAACAGAGGCTGTATCCAGTGAAAATATAGTAAAAGCCATAGCAACTTTTGAAAGAAAAATAACGAGTCCAAACACACGATTTGATCGATTTCTTTCTGGAGAGCAATCAATTTTCACCCAACAAGAAATAATCGGTCTCAACAAGTTTATCGATGGAGGCTGTGCTCGTTGCCATTTAGGACCAATGCTGTCAGATAACATATTGCATCTTGGTGAGGCTATTATTGGAACAGATATTGTTCGTACACCAAGTTTGAGAAATATATCCTATACAGCGCCATACATGCATGATGGTTCACGTGCTAGATTGACTGATGCAATAGCTGATTATGAAAATAGAGGCGATCTAGACGTAACAATTGGCGAAGATGATTTTGCTGATATAGAAGCATTTTTGCAAACAGTTAATACCGATGACTTTTACAAGGGAATACCGACTATTGTACCAAGTGGTTTGACCGTTGGTGGCAATATTAACTGAGAGTAACTGAATTATACTGGAGTTAGCTGAGTAAATTACAGCAACTCCAGCTTATTTGAGTTTGAGATCATTAGCCAATGTTAGTTAACTGATAAAGACGTTAAATAAGCTGAAATATCAATAATATCTTCATCTGTTAAGCCATTTACTACACTTTGCATCATCACTGCTTGCCCGCCATTTCTAGTTTTACCTTTAAATCCGTGTAATTGACGAACAGTATAACTACCAAAGTTACCTATTATCGAGGGAGCAATAGCGCTACCGCTCAAATCGACCCCATGACAACTAGCGCAAGGCGGGGTTTTAGCATTACCTGCGCTGACTAAGGCTTTACCTCTTGCTAAGCTGCCTTGAGGGACATAGCTAACAAAAATGCTGTCCGGGTTACGCTTATTCACTTCTATGGGATGATCGGGAATTTCAACGATACGATTACCTATTACTTCCATAACATAGGGCTGAGCTACAAGTCTCATGCGAGTTTCATCTATATAGGTTTTAAGCACCTGCGAAGTTTCAACAACTGTAGTGACTTTTTTGGGTGGAAGTGCTGAAAACCAATCACTAACCTGTTTAATTTCTGCATTATTTAACGTCTTGGCCATTCGATTCATGTTTCCAGAATAATCGAGTCTCGAGCCGTCGGCAAAAGCTTTCATTTGCCGTTGTAAATACATACTATCAAGACCAGCTAGACTTGCAGATTCAGGATGTCCTCCCCCTGAAGCTAGGTGACACGAAGCACATGCCCACACGTTAGGCGCTTTCCCCATTTTGACGATGCTCGGCATCTTTTCGTGCTTATTCGGAAACCAATCAGGTGCATTAAATTTATTATCAATTTGTTGCTGAGTATAATGCTGATCACTTCCTACAATACTAAATAGCGCTTTATCATCATCTTGATCGGTCTTTTTACTTTCATGTACAACTCCCCGTTTGGGAGTAGACCAATCAGGAGCTCCCTTTATTGGATTGTCTGCATACGAAGTAGAAATCATTAAACTTACAGCAATGAAGCCATAAAACTTTATATTTGAACCATTACTCATCAAAAATCAACCTGAACATTAAAAATAAAATGACAGTAATAATAGACTTCGCGATGTCATCTAAATGTCCACTTATTACAAGTTTTTGAATAAATGATTTCAATAGTTAAGTTGATGCAAAAAAACAATTGAAGGGATTTAATTTAAAGATTCTATGCACCAGAGTTCACATTAATTACCGCTACTAATCATTATGTTAATAGCGGTATTGCTTAGTTTACCTCGACACTTAAAATGCGTAGCTCATTTTCACGTTGATACTACGACCTTCTTCATAAAACTCGATTGGATTTTTAGGGTCACCATTTCTCTCAAAATCCATTCGCTGTGCATAACCACGATCAAAAAGGTTGGTAATTGATAAATTAACTTTAAATCCTTTTATTTTCTTTGGTTCATAAGTTGAAAATATATCCATAGTAAACCAGCTTCCTACACCTTCTGATGGGATATCTTCAATTTCTCCACCAGCGACTAGTTGCTGGGTTGGTGTTTTATCATGAGTAAAAGCAAAGGTCGCACTCGTACCTAAAACAAGCTCATCATTAACGTTATAACTACTAATAAGGTTAATTTTATCGGATGGCATGTCAGTTAAATACCACCCGGTGTTTTTATCTATTCCTCGAGTTTGTCCATAACTGGCAGATAAGTCCCAATCTCCCAAGTGATAATTTGTACTGACTTCAAAACCTTTTAATTGTGCTTGACCAATATTTACTCGCTCCCCGTCTGGCCATTCAGTACTATAGAGATCGGTAATAAAGTCTTTGATATCATTTTGAAAAATATTTACTCTGCTAACCCAAGAGTCGCCTTCAGAAAAAATGCTCTGGTAGTCAAAAACCACACCTAACTCTTTGTTATCGGCTCGTTCCGATTTCAGCTCTGGGTTTGGTTTAAAACCTCTGCCAGACGTAAACAACGAGCCATTACCTGGGGCATTCAACGCTTCAGCATATGAGGCAAAGAATTTTATTTCATCATTAAAGTGATAAAGCATATTCAAAGACTTAGAGACTCTACTTTCAGTACGACCCTCTCTTAATAAAGGCTCACCTTCTAAACCAATTGCATTGGAGGATTCAATGTAGAAAGAGTCATATCTTACGCCTGGAATAATTTCGAACGAATCACCGACAGGCAATTGCATGTTAATCCAGGTGGCGAGTTTGATTGAATTGCTTGAAGCCTCACTACCCGCACTTTCATCTTCAATGATCTCTCCTGTTTGCGTATCAGTTTTGAGAATAGCGCCTGTGTGGGTGGTAAAGTGCCCTGAGGTCCCATAATGTAGTAATCCAAAATCCACCAGCGAATTATTGCCGATACTGTAGCCAAAACTCTTATCTTGTATATCTTGAGTACCCTCAACATCACCTCCTTCTTCTTCCCATGAGAATGAATCTACATTATTGAAATACACAGATGCTTGTAAATCGAGTAATTCATTATCACTCGCCTGGTCGGTCCAAACTAGCGAACTACCGGCATATTTAGTATCACGATAACCTACATCATTTCTCACTTGAAAAGTGCGGCTGTCATCATAGTTTACAGTGAAGGTTAAACGCTGGTCGGCATTAAACTGATTACCAATTTTAATTAAACCTGATTGTTGATCTCCTCGTGTTTTGTCATAAGTCCCGCCAACACCACCGATCTCATATGCGTCTCGTTGGCTTGTTTGGCCAGACACTAAATAGTCAAGCGTATCTGATTTACCAAAAAGTGATAAACCATAATCTTGTTGTGCATTATTACTGCGATAACCTAAATCAATCTTAGTGCCAAAAGTGTCACCTTCAGCCATTAGATCAAGGGCTGATAATGTTTCAATCGTAATCTTACCCGCAGCAGCGCCAGAGGTTGGACCCGCTGTAACCTTAATGTTTTTTATAAAATTAGGGTTCAAGTACCAACTACCTCGCTTTGTCGCGAAATTACTTTGATAAATACCATCAATAGCAACATAGGCATGGGATTGTGGTAAACCACGAATAGAAACATTCTCATTACTTGGCGTGGGCCCTCCCAACACATCAACATTAGGTAAAATTTGTATAGCGGCAGGTACGTTTTTACTGCTGATATTGCTAATCGTTTTAGCATCAACTGTAGTAATAGCTTGAGGGGAGCGTACGGACTCTTGTATATCGGTATCACTGGCAATTATGGTAATACTATCAAGTAAATATTTATCTTCGCCTGCCACTTCTGCTATCGCTAATTGACTACTTAACGTTAAGCAAACAGCTATTGAAATCTTTGATGTGTTCATTTTGGTTTAATCCTTATATTACAAATAAGAATCATTATGATCTAACACCTGTAACTCAATTGTCACAACTGCGCTGGAATAACTGGAATAACTGGAATAACTGGAATAACTGGAATAACTGGAATAATAGAAGAGTCGACGACGAGCACAACAGTTGCACTCGTCGATTTTAAAATTCTAGCTTTTTTTACTGAGTAATTTCAAAAGTTAAAAATTTTTCAATAGATCTAAAGTCTGCTTTTACATTGTTTTTTAAGGGTAAACCATATTCAACGCCTAATAAATAACGTCCTGGATGTTTAGGATTAAACGTTACCTGACCTTTGTCTTTTGATGTTATGTCCACTTCAATTTTATCACTGTCTTGGTAATAAAATTCATTCAAGCTTTTCAGCGCAACTTCAGCTTCAGGGATAGGTTGACCATTATAAGTTAAGGTAAAGCTTAATGGCTCACCCGCCCTTAATTTGTTAGGGTGCTGCATTAATATGATTTGCAAACCATCTTTGCTGGTTTGTTTTACGTCACTAAAGCCGTTATAGCTTACGTATGTTTCGGTGATAATTTGCTTTTCTACTGTTTTTTCAGGTTTAGAGCCTTTAGGTAAGGTGTGATACTCTGTTTTTGGCATACGAATTTTATGCTTTTTACCTGCTTCATCAAAATAAAAAGAAAGAAAAACTTGTGTCATTGGACTTTCAAAGTGATAAGTACCCGCTTCATTGAACTCTACTTCAAAAACTTCTTTAACCTTACCTGAATAATCAGCATTAATTTTTTTAGATTGCCCGTTCGGTGAACTCATTTGAAGAGATTTAATACCATGATTCGCTTCTGCAATGTAGGCTTGAGCAGAGCGAGATACGTCTAATGCAAAAACGCTCTGTTCATCATTGTTTATTTCATGAGTATCTGCTTTTATCCAAATATCATGAGCTTGTAGTGAAAAACAGGTAGATAATAAAGCGCTTGCTAGTAAAGTTTTATTCATTAGGAGTTTCCTTTAATTAATAACTCCTGTCATTATTACGCAATCAGGATCACTGAATTATCACCCTGCTCTGACAAATTTTACATTCATAGGATTCTACACCGCAGAACTTAACTCACTCACTACAATTTGGTGAATAATTCTTTGCTAGTCGTTAATGGCTAACTGAGCGCAAAGCACGACTATTTCTACTTTTCCCTGAATACATACCTCCTTTGAGGATAGAGGAAAATATATTAACTCTCTGCTGCCATTTTCACGCACAACTTCTAGCGATATATATTGCCAAATACCTTCTATTTCATAGCTATAATTAAATTTCTTATTTATATTTGTTGCACTGGTAACAGCATCACTCTCACTTCTATTTTCACGCGCAATATCACGCCAGAATTTTTTTAAATCCCTTAACCATTTGACCTTATCTCTGATTACAACGAGTGCTTTATGCTGCTTTTTATCATTACTTAACCACAGCGCAAAATAAGGAGGCTGATGTTTTGTTAGAAAAGGAGTTAGCTCAATTTGAACAAACAACTTCTGTGCTAATAAGGCTTCCGTGTTGGCTGAAGAGTTATTCATAAAAATTATTCCACACAATAAGGTTATGCAGAACGTCAGTGCTGATTTCAATTGTTTACTCCATTAATAATATAAAAGTCGCTAGGCTTAACGATAAAAATAAAAGATAATTTCGACGTTGTTTAAGGTCTCTCAGACTCAACCAAACTCCCGTAATGGCAATAAAAATGAAGACAACGGCAGTAACATCTGAAATTATTTTCCAGCGAATACTAGTATAGCGACCTTGATGCAACTCGTTCAGTTGACTCACTAAACCAAAATCACTCCTTTCAATAAATAACTGTTTGTCTTCGATATATAACTCAAGTCTTTTACCTGGACTAGGTAAAGAAAGCTCTTTATTCAATATCAACTGCTCAAGTTCTTTCGTATTTAAAGCTAAAGGCCTGTCTCTTATACACATCTCCGAGC
>CAJXRC010000102.1 GCA_913058405.1 uncultured Colwellia sp.
ATCTACACTATCCTCTTCGTCGGCAGCGTCAGATGTGTATAAGAGACAGAGGATAGGCTTAGAAAATAGGCAATAAAAAAGCCTTATAACTGAGTTAAAGGCTTTAGTGATAGTGATAGTGATTATTATTTAATAACTACACGTATCATTATTCTTCTTTAAAGTCGTCATGGCAACCACCGCAAGTTTTACCTACACCACCAATAGCTTTTTTAATGTCACTTTCATTAGTAGATTTGGCAGCAGCAATTAATTTAGAAGATGCGATAGTTAATTTATCAATATCTTTACTAAAGTGTTCTGGCTCTTGCCATATTTTGGCTAATGCTTCTGTTTTTACATCAAACTTAGTGGTATCAGTGCGAGTATAATCAGCAATCATTAAAGACAATTGGTTAATACGTACAGCATTCTTTTCAACAACCTTAGCATCAAGTGGTATTTTACCTTTAGCCATAGCGCCCAATGGCCCCATGTTACTGCCTAATAATTTGAAAATTGATTGACGTAACTCAGTAGCATATACAGCATGCTTTTCAGAGCTTGCCGGTTGCGCCAAACTTGCTGTGGCCATCACTAAACTGGTAGATACGGTTAATGCTAAAACACTTTTTTTCAGAACGCTCATTTATACTCTCTCTTAAGAATTATTATTTTATACCTTTTGCTCGGCTAGTGTAGCCTAATGGCAGCACACGACAAGTAAGAACTTGTAACAAAAGAATAATATTCTAGATAATAATTAAATACTTACCATTATAATATTTTATAAACCATTCACAATTTCTTTAATAAGTGGTGGTCCTTGATAAATGAAACCAGTATACACTTGCACTAAGGTTGCGCCTGCTTCAAGTTTTTCATTGGCATCATCACTTGATGCTATACCGCCCACACCAATAATAGGTAATTTATTATCAAGTGCTTCGCTAAGTATTTTAATGACTTGAGTACTTTTATCTTTAACCGGTTGGCCACTTAATCCGCCCTGTTCAGTGCCAAATTCAAGACCTTCTACACCCTCTCGACTTAATGTGGTATTCGTCGCAATAACACCATCTATTTTATTATCAAGTAAGGATTTAGCGATAGATTTAACTTCATCTGTCGTTAAATCTGGGGCAATTTTAACGGTAAGCGGTATATATTTGCCATATTTTTCAGCAAGAATACTTTGCTCTGCTTTTAACGCCGACAATAATTCATTTAAGGCATCACCATATTGTAATGAACGTAATCCAGGCGTATTTGGAGACGAAATATTAACCGTAATATAAGTCGCTAAGTCATAAACTTTACGCATACAGTGCAAATAGTCATCTTTAGCATTTTCTTCAGGCGTATCTTTGTTTTTACCAATATTAATACCTAGCACACCTTTAAAATTTGCGGCCTGTACTTGCGAGACCAAATAATCTACACCTTTATTATTAAAACCCATACGGTTTATGACGGCATTCGCCTCAGGCAATCTAAAGATACGTGGTTTATCATTTCCTGGTTGTGGTCTTGGTGTGACAGTACCCACTTCAACAAAACCAAACCCCATTGCATCAAAAGCATTTATACACTCACCGTTTTTATCTAAGCCTGCTGCTAAGCCGATAGGGTTTGGGAACTTAATGCCCATAACCGTTAGAGGTTTATCTTGAACCTGTTGCTTATAAAAAATATTAAGTGGAGATTTCCCCGTGCTTTTTAAGCTCTTGATAGTCAACTCATGAATGGTTTCAGCGTCGAACTGAAAAAGTACTTTACGAATGGCTGGATAAAACATATTGCCTCGGTGTATTAACAAATAATAAAAATAAAAAATCCCCGCTAGGCGAGGATTTTATCAGTTAACTCTAACATTACAATATGCTAGCTTTGATTGACCAAAATAAATTTACATCAATGTTCTTTTGATATTTATTTTGGTGATACCGGCTGGCAATTTAAGCTTAATAACATTAATTCACGTAACGCCACTGAGAATTTAGCGAAATCGTGTGATTGGCCAATCTTAAAGTCAGCTAATATGTGCTTCCAACGCTCAAGTGGTTGTTCATTAACATCAATCCACTCTGTAATCAGCTGCTCTAAATCCGCAAATTGCGCATCACATTGACAGCGTAATACCACCGAAGTCAATGAACGTTGTTGCGAATCTAACTCTTCTCTAAATGATGCACGAGCAAGCGCTTGCCAATGGTTTGCTACTGGTTGGCGAGTAATTTGGTCCAAGAACCAATGTAACTCTAAACGAGCACCAAGTTTAAAGTACAAGCTGGCTGCTTGTTCGACCGTGCAGCTGTTTTCTTGTGCAACTTCAGCAATATCCATGGTTGAGAATAACGTGCTTAATTGAGAAACTCGTTTTGCAATGACACTAGGCACACCAGCCTCAACTAAGTCATTAGCTACACGTTCTAAGGCTTCAATTTCTTCACTAAGCATAAAGCTTGATAACTGTTCAGAAATAATAGCAAACGTTGGTTGATACAAAGTGATTGATTCTGCAATAGATAACGACTTATTACGATGACGTAAGAACCATCGAGTTACACGTCGAATTGTTCTACGATATTGATACAACATTTCCGTTTGAATAGCGGTAGATATTTGATTATCTAATACTTCAATTTGATTCCAAAACTCTCCTAGCTCAAAAACTGCGCTAGCAATAGTGTAAGCATTAGCAATTTCTGCAATGCTTGCACCTGTTTCTTCTTGCATACGGTTTACAAAATTAAAGCCCATGTCGTTACCAATTTTGTTGGCAAGTTTTGTTGCGATAATCTCTGCACGTAATGGATGTTGCTGCATTTCATTTTGATATTGTTCACGTAACTGTTTAGGGAACGCTTCAATAAGCAAATTGTTATGGTATGGGTTGTCTGTAATTTCTACATGAACCAAATCATCTTTGAGAACCATTTTACTATAAGCAAGCAATACTGAGAGCTCTGGACGTGTCAGTCCCTTACCTTGTGCTAACCTGTCAGCAATTTCTTCATCATCAGGTATAAACTCTAAACCACGGTTTAATTTTCCTGCTCGTTCAAGTTCATGAATAAAGCGAACTTGTTCTTTTAACTGATTCACACCGCGCATTGCAGTGATTGATAATGAATGTGTTTGGCGATAACAATCTTCAATAACAATATCACCAACTTCATCAGTCATATCCGCTAATAACTTATTACGCTGCTTAACCGTTAAGTCACCATTTTGTACCAAGCTATTTAGTAATATTTTAATGTTTACTTCATTATCTGAACAATCAACACCACCTGCGTTATCAACGGCATCAGTGTTAATACGACCACCATTGGCTGCATATTCAATACGACCCAATTGCGTTAAACCTAAGTTACCACCCTCACCTACAACTTTCGCTTGTAATTCAGAGCCATTGATTCGTAAATTATCATTCGCTCTATCGCCAACTTCTAAATGAGTTTCTTTACTGCCTTTAACGTAAGTACCAATACCACCATTCCAAAGTAAATCAACTTTCATGGTTAGTAAGGCTTGCATTAAATCAGTTGGTGCCATGCTCTGCTTTTGCGTACCAATCATTTTCTTAATTTCAGGAGTAAGTTTGATTGATTTAACATGACGGCTGAAAATGCCACCGCCTTTAGAAATTAACTCTTTATTGTAATCTTCCCAAGTACAACCCGCTAAGTTAAATAAACGTTCGCGTTCTACATATGAACTTGCCGCTTCTGGGCTTGGGTCAATGAAAATATGCATGTGGTTAAAGGCTGCTTGTAAACGAATATGTTTTGATAACAACATACCGTTACCAAAAACATCACCCGCCATATCACCAATAGCAATACAGGTAAAATCTGAGCTTTGACAATCAATGTCCATTTCTCTGAAATGACGTTTAACTGATTCCCATGCACCCTTAGCAGTAATCCCCATGGCCTTATGATCATAACCAACACTACCACCAGAGGCAAAAGCATCACCTAACCAGAAGTTATATTCGTCAGCAATCGCATTAGCAACATCTGAGAACGTTGCGGTCCCTTTATCAGCAGCAACAACTAAATAGGCATCATCTTCATCTAAACGAAGTACGTCTTTTGGTGGCACAATTTCACCAGCGACAATATTATCGGTAATATCAAGTAATGCACGGATAAAGGTACGGTAACACTCTTTACCTGCTTCAAAAATTTCTTGACGTGAACCATTAGGTAGTTG
Source organism: uncultured Colwellia sp. (assembly GCA_913058405.1). GTDB lineage: Bacteria > Pseudomonadota > Gammaproteobacteria > Enterobacterales > Alteromonadaceae > Colwellia. The sequence continues at coordinate 4,204 of CAJXRC010000102.1, forward strand.
CTTACAAACAAAACCACCTTTAGCACCAACAGGAACAATAACGCTATTTTTAACTTGTTGTGCTTTAACTAAGCCAAGTACTTCTGTACGGAAATCTTCACTTCTGTCTGACCAACGCAATCCACCACGTGCAACTTTACCACCGCGTAAATGAACACCTTCAATTTGAGGAGAATAAACAAATATTTCAAATTTTGGTACCGGCTGAGGCATTTCACTGATTTGTTCAGGCAAGATCTTGAACGAGATGTATGATTTATCACCTTTAACAGGATCCGCTTGGAAATAGTTAGTACGTATAGTGGCATTAATCATTTCAACAAAACGTCGAATTATGCGGTCATCATCTAAGTTGGCAACATTATCGAGTGAACTTTCAATTTCAGCTAAAAGCTTATTCGTTGCTTTTTCTTTTGCCACAGCTGTTACTTTACTTTTTGGATCAAAACGCAAGGTAAATAGTTTGATCAGTAATTCAGCAATTTCTGGGTAGCGCGAGAATGTATTTTCAATGTAGCTTTGGCTAAAACGACCAGCAATTTGGCGATCATACTTAGCAAATGCACGTAAAATTGACACTGCTCGACCTTCAATTCCAGCACCTAGAATAAGACGGTTAAAACCATCATCTTCTAAATCACCATGCCATACTTTAGCAAAAGCATCTTGGAACAATGTTCTTACTTTATAGACGTCAAACTTACCTTCACCCGTAAGGTACATTGAAAAGTCTAAAATCCAACTTGTCTCGTCATCTGTTGTTCTGATGCCGTAAGGTCTTTCACCAATGACACGTAAACCAAAGTTTTCCAACATAGGTAACACATCACTTAAGTGAATAGGCTCGCCTTTATGGAATAACTTCAACTTAACAAAACGGCTGTCAGGCTTTTCTTCAAGTGGCTGATAAAAAAGCATTTCCAAGTCATTATCAATATTGATATTTTCAAGTTTCTCAATATCAACAATAGCTGAGCCAGGTAATACTTCATCTTTATACGCTTGAGGAAATTTAACGTACTTACGACTTAATGCCTTCGCTGCAGCTTCACCGCGGTTAGCCCCTAAAGCGCTAACTAATTTATCGTCCCAGTTACGAGCCGCTTCATTTAAATTCTTTTCAATTTCTTTCACGTCTATATCTGCTTTCGTTGAGTTCACTCGAACAATATAATGGGTTCTTGCATGAACCGATTCTGAGAAGAAGGTAGTGAATTCGACTTCTTCTTTGCTATCAAATACTTCTTGTAATAATTGTTGCGTATCCATACGTAGTTGGGTGTTATAACGTTCTCTTGGAACATAAACCATGCACGAATAGAAGCGGTCAAAGGTATCTCGACGAACAAATAACCCTGTGTAATCGCGTTCTTGCATCTGTAAGATACCCGTTACATTATGGAGTAACTCATCAATAGAAGACTGTAAAATTTCATCTCTTGGATAGGTTTCTAATATGTTAATTAACGCTTTATAGTTATGCGTGCCTTTTGCAAAAGGAGACGCTTTGCAAACAGACATAACTTTAGAGTTGATGAAAGGTAAGTCTAATGCGCTATTGGTGTAATAAGCAGAGCCGAAAAGCCCGATAAAGCGCTCTTCACCAACAACATTACCTTTGTCATCAAAGCGTTTAACACCAATATAATCCAGTTGAGCAGGACGATGAACGCGTGAACTCGAATTAGTTTTAGTTAAAATAAGGTGATTTTTACCCAAGGCTACTTCACGCCCTGTTTCACTTAAGCTTGAGACTAATCGAGATTTTGAACCTTGGGAGTTTTTCATCAGACCAAGGCTTGATTCAACATTCGCTTCTAAAGAGATGTCACCCTTAACGGCTTTAACATCGTATGAACGATAACCCATCAAGGTAAAATTATTTTCTGAAATCCAGTTTAAGAAGCTTAAGGTATCTTCTTTATTGGCTTTAGTACCTGGTAACTTACCTTTTTTAACATCAGCAATAACTTTGTTTAAGCAAGTTAACATTGGATTCCAATCAGAGACTGTTAGGCGAATGTCTTCTACTACTGAAAGCAAGGCAGTTTTGATCGCATCTAACTCATCTTGACTCGATTGACGGTCAATTTCGATTAAAAAAACAGTTTCTTCTGAACTCGCTTTTATGCTGCTGTCAATAATTGGTGCTAATTCAGTCACCTCATGCTTTTTATCACGGATAATTTTAAGCGGAGCATTTAACATTAAATGCGGTGATACGCCCAGTCGATTTAAAGCAATACGGATAGAGTCTACTAAAAAAGGCATATCCTGAATGATCACTTCAATAATAGTGTGGCTTGATTTCCAGCCATTTCTGCTTACTGAAGGGTTAAAGACATGAATAACAGGAGCATCATCTTTATGCTCATTGAGTGAACTCCATAAACTTAGCACCGCACCATACATATCACTTTCATTACGATGGTCGAGGTCTAAAGATGACAAATTTCCATACAACAAATGAGCAAACTGCTCAACTAGGGGAGCTGTTTTGTCGTTTACTTTTTGTTGGATAAGTTGTGCAACATTGCTAAGTATAACCGAGGGTGAACCGTTTACTAACGCCATGGATGTTCCCTTTTAAAAAAAGCTTAAATAATTGATTTTTGGTTTTGATAAAGCCTATGTCTTCGACTTAAGCAGTCGTAAGAATAACCTTTATACTTTATATTTTTATATAATGTCTATCAGAATAGACTAACAATCGGATTTTATGAATAAATTTAGGCTTTTGCGAGTGTTATTTTGTATTTTAGTTAGTTAATTCTTAAGGGATGTAGCACCAAGTGAACCGTTTATTTTACAGTTAACTATGTTTATGCAGTTATGATAAATAGATACTGATTAAACGGCTTTTTTCTTGTTTATTTATGCAATGTATCCGAGAGATTTTTATTTAAATTTAGCCAAAAAAAAAGCACTTGAATATACTGTTAAGTATTAAATCAAGTGCTTTTATCAATAAAAGTAAAACTAGCGAGTTTGAACTTTAGGATTTAACAAGTTCACAACTCAATTTCATTTTTAACAATGTTTCGCTAAATAAGAAACGATTCTATAATCATTTTATTTTTTATCATTACCTTTATTTGGCCATAAAAAGGCTGATAGTGCAGGTAAAATTATAATGGCGGCCAACATATTAACCAAGAACATAAAGGTCAGTAATATCCCCATATCGACTTGAAACTTCAAGTCTGAGAAGAACCAAGTAGAAACACCAATAGCCAAGGTTAAACCGGTAATAAGTACAGCACTACCACGTTCTTTTAAAGCTTCTAGGTATGCATCGTGAACATTCATGCCTTCTTTTAGCTTGATACTCATAGTAGAAAGTATGTAAATACCATAATCGACACCAATACCAACACCTAGTGCAATAACTGGTAAAGTAGAAACAGTTAAACCGATATCAAGTGCTGTCATCAACCACTGCGCTAGCGTAGAAACCACATATAAAGGTAAAACCACAACTAAGGTTGCTCGAACACTTCTAAAGCTAATTAAACATAATGCAATCACAGCACCGTATACATATAGCATCATAGGTAATTGTGCTTCTTCAACCGCTTCATTTGTCGCAGCCATCACACCTACAGGACCAGACGCTAATTTGAATTTAACGTTTTCACTGCCTAATTCTATTGCAGTAGCTTTAACTGCTTCAATAACTGTGTTTATTGTATCTGCTTTGTGATCTTCTAAAAATAAAATCACGGGCATAACACTACAATCACTATTAAGAAGACCGCTCGAAGATGGCACTCGGGCAATTGACTGTACTAATGTTTGCTGGTTACGTGGAATGATGCGCCATTTTGGATTACCTTCGTTATAACCCGCATTTACAATTTTAGATATCGAAGCCAAACTCACCGCGGATTGCACTCCTGGAATGTTTTCCATCTGCCATTGAAAACGGTCTATTGTCGACATGGTCTCGTAATAAGTACAAGCATCGGCACTGGTTTCAATTATTACTGACATATAATCAACACTGATCGCATACCTATCAGTTATCAAGAAAGTATCTTGGTTGTAACGTGACGATTCATGTAGTGCTGGTGCGCCTGCATGCAATTCACCAATCTTCAAGCCTTGTCCCTGATAGAAACCAACAACAAATAAAATAGCGGTAAAAAACAGAATAACTCTCGCAGGGCCTTTACTTGCGAAACCTGCCATGAAAGACCAAACAGCACTTTGTTCACTGAGCTGCCCTACTTTAGCGCTAACTTTTATTTTGGTAAATGAAAGCAATACAGGTAGTAGAATAAGGTTAGTTAAAATAATCATCGCAACACCGATTGAAGCGGTAATAGCGAGCTCTTTAATGATACCAATATCGATAGAAAGCAATGTTAAAAAGCCAACAGTATCGGAAAGTAATGCTACACCACCTGGGATCAATAGGGCTCTAAAACTTGCTTGGGCCGCTGAGGCTGGTGTTAAGCCGGTAGCAACTTTTTTAACAACCGAGTTTATCATTTGTACGCCATGACTCACGCCAATAGCAAAGACTAAAAAGGGAATTAAAATCGACATAGGGTCAAGACCAAAACCAAGACTTGATAACATGCCCATTTGCCAAACCACCGCAACTAATGAACAAAGAATAGGTAGAATTGTTAAACGAATTGAATGACTAAAAATGTAAACCATCACGGCGGTAATAGCGATGGCTAGGGCAAAAAATAAGACTACGCCCTTAGCACCTTCAGCGACATCACCAACCATTTTGGCAAAACCAATAATGTGAACACTGATATTATCGCGTTCGAACTCTTGACGAACTTCTTGTTCTAATTTTTCTGCTATTTCAAGGGTATCTAATTTTTCACCCGTCTCTGGATTAAACTCTAATAAAGCAGCTTTTACCATGGCACAACTGTAATCATCAGCAACAATGCTGCCGACAATACCGGCTTTTTCAATGTTGCTTTTAACAACACTTAAGCCTGCCGCTGATGGTTGGAAATCTGCAGGGATCACTGGACCACCTGCAAAACCATCTTCAACAACCTCAACAAAACGGGTGCTAGGCGAAAAGAGTGATTTTACTTGGATCCTATCAACACCAGGGATGAAGAATAACTTATCGTGCACACCTTTTAGTGCGTTAAAGAAGTTAGGATTAAAAATATCACCACTGCTATCACAGACAGAAATAAGGATATTGTTAGCACCACCAAAATTGGCCCTATGTTTCAAATAGGTTTTCATGTAACTATGATTTAGCGGTATATTTTTAGTAAACGAAGCGTCGAGTCTAATTTGTGTTGCTTGAAAGAGAAAAAAGGCACTGGTGATAATGAATAACATTAACACGAGGAGTTTATGGCGAAATAGGCCTACTTCAATACGGTTAGCCAGAGAAATTTTCATATTAATACATTCCGAACTTTAATAAATTTATAATGTTTTGTACGTTCTGCGCCATTGTTATTACTCTTGCGATAAATCAACGACCTTAACACCTACATCAGATACTGCGATTAGCTTTCCTTTAAACCACACACCCGCAATCAAGGTTTTCCCATCTTGTTGAGGTCTTTTGCTAAAACTTTCGCCATCGTCAGTACTAACAAGCAACATACCGTTGTTTCCTAAAATGAAAATACGCTGGTCATTAGCAAAAACAATATCATTTAATAATGCAGTGGTATCAGTAGGAACTTCATCCCAATGCGAGTTGTCGTCCTTGTTACGAAAAACATGGCCACGAAGTCCGGCAACTAACACATTGCCTTTTTTAGTTCTGGCCAATGAGAAAAACGAACCTTGATAAAAAGCGTCGAATTGTTGCCAAGTTGTGCCAAAGTCTTCACTTTTTGCTAATAAGCCTGTTTCACCTAATAAAAATAAACTATCTCCATCCTGAACTAAGCCGTTAAAATGTGGAAGAATGAAGGCAATTTCATCTAAATAACCAGCTTCATCTTCAGCCTTAAGCTCATTAAGGTAGTCAATGTCATCAGCTAATAAAAACTCTTGATGAAACTCGCTTTGCCAAGTATTACCACCATCATTACTTCGAAAAACTTGCCCATAAGCACCAACAGCAACTCCCTGTTGAGCATCTTTGAAATAAATATCAAAAAGTGGCTTCTGTAATAAGGGTAAATATTGTTGAACCTGCCAATTAAGCCCGCCGTCTTGACTGTGTAATATAGTAGCATCATGACCGACAGCCCAACCGAGTTGTTCATTTAAAAAAAACACACTAGTCAAGGTAACCTGCACCGGTACATTCGCTTGCTGCCACTTCTCACCGTCACTAGAGAGTAAGATATGGCCATGTTGTCCAACCGCTACTAGCTTATTTTGGCCAATAAGTGAAATGTCTAATAATAGTGATTTACTTGCTAAAGGTGACTCTATTGCTGGGATTGGGGTAGCAATAGTTGACGCTGTATTTTCAGCAAAAACAGGAGAAATGGATATAAAATAAATAACTGCAAAAGCAACCAATAAACGCATAAAAACACTCTTTTGATTTTTCTAATGGTAAATATAAAACTAAATTAAACTGGATGTGACCGAAATGAGGAAAGTGTTAAATTTAGTAGTAAAAAAAACGGCTAACACTTGTCAGCCGTTTATTTGTTACTGATTATCTACGACCTTCTCGTCTTAATGCCGCGGGAGTGAAGTCTCGCTCATTTAGCTGTTTAGAGAAGTCATACATTTTCGCTTCATTATCTAATCCTATCGCAATATAACGACGAGATTGAATATCATGGAACACATCTAACGTTGACCAAAGGGTTGGTACATCATAATAGTTGATAGCATGAGCAACACCTACACGATAAAGTTCATCGCGGTTATCATAAATATCAGTAACTGCTACTTGCCAGCTATCTTCATCTATATAGAAAACACGTTTTTTGTAAATATGACGAGTATTTTCTTTAAGGTTCGCTTCAACTACCCATACACGATGTTTTTCATAACGTACTAGCTCTGGATTGATGTGCCCTGCTTGTAAAATATCTTCGTATTTAACTTTATCGCTATGCAATCGATAATCATTATAAGGGATCAATAATTCTTGCTTACCCTTTAACGTCCAATTATAACGATTTGGTGCTCCGTTATACATATCAAAATCATCTGTGGTTCTTAAACCATCTGACGCTGTACCAGGTGCATCATAAGCCACATTAGGCGCACGACGAACACGGCGCTGACCAGTATTATAAGTCCATGCTTGTCTAGGCGTTTTAATTTGGTCCATAGTTTCATGAACTAATAAAGCGGTACCGGCTAGACGAGCAGGCTCAGTTAACTTTTGTTTGAACTTAAATAAAATATTGGTTTTTTCAAGCTCTTCTGGTGAAGCACCTTGAACACTATAGGGTAATAATAATGTTTCATTCAAACCAACATAGGTAAAACTACCTGACGCTGTTGGTGCTGCTTGGCCTGCTTGGCGCGTAACACTTTCACCACGATAGCGTAATGTATGATTCCATATAGCTTCTAGACCATTTGCAGGTACCGGGAAAGGTATACCTACCGCAGCTTGCTTAATACCATTACCTTCTTTGACTAACTCTGAACGTGTCGCATTGTCTTTAACGGCCTGATAAACATGTTCTGGATATGAAGCACTACGACGTGTTTGATAAACATTCATTTTATAAGTATCAGGATAAGTCTCAAATAACTTGATTTGACCTGGTGTTAACAACGACTTGTGTTCAGCAAGATTACTCGCTGTAATAGTATATTGAATCTTATCTGTTGGATAAGGATCAATATGATGATCGCCTGCAGTATATCCGGCTGGAAGCTCTGTTATTCCACCCGTCCACTCAGGGATTGAACCATCCGCATTAGCAGCACGTGTTGCACCTAACGGGGTTAACTCTGACGACAATGTTGCCGCTTGCTCGGCCGGTATTTTAGCTAAAGCGCCGGCTGATAAGACCATAGAGATGGTCAATGATAATAGTTTGACTCTATTCATGTTATTTCTCATGATTTCTGCCTTAAATTAGATTGAATATTTTACGCTGAAAGAAACATAATCATGATCTTCCATCTTGTTAGTGGTGCCAACACCACCGAAGAAGCTGTTATAGTTCAAATCAGCTGACCAACGACTTTGATAATCAAAGGTTACACCAAGCGCCATCGATTTTCTGCCTTCAATGAACATAAATAATGGGTCTGGTGTAATACCGCTAACATCATGAGAAAATACAACTCGTGGCGCTATGTTAATACCTGCGATAACGTTGGTATATTCAAATTTAGCTATTGCACGATAACCCCAAGCGAATTCTGTTGGGAATGGGTTCGTTTCAACACCATCTTGTAACGCTTCATTTAAACCTGGAGCACCATTACTAACACCACCACTACGCGCGGTACCTGGGCCATTTAAACGTAATACACTTTGCTCAGGCATATCATTAATATTGATACCACCGACTTCAATGAGTCCTACTAATTGACTTGCCCCAAAAGTTGGTCCAAATAAATGCGTTAAGGTCATTTGTGCTTGCATAGTATCAGAGAGAATATAACCATTCGCTGTTTCACCAGGACCGTATGGATTACCATCCGCATTAACCATTTGTGACACGCCATTTAGCGCGGCGCCCGCAGGGTTTCCTGAATTATAAACTTGTTGTGGTACAGCGGCAAAAAGCAATTCAACGTCATCAATTTGTAGCGGCTCATCTTGACGGTAACTTACTTCACCGGCAAAAGCTGTTGTGCCCAACGTTGTGTTAAAACTCATCGCGTACATTTTAATGTCTTCTACATAATCGAGCTCAACACGAGAGAAGCTATTTAAATCTGTATAATTATTTTCATTAATCTGATTTCCAGTTAAATAACCAATATCCCCCCCTATTGATGCAGCGCTATAGTCTGCAGTTACACCTGAAAATATTGGGCGGCGACTATGATAATTAACATGATACAAACTTATTTCAGTATCATTTAATTCTGGTAAAAACCAAGATAGACGCAAACCATATTGGCCACCATCATCTGGTTCGTTTTCAGCCTTAGAACCCGGAGCTCTTAAGGTAAGATTAGTAGCATAAGCACCATACATACCTCCAGCTTGTGCCTGAGCTTTAGCGATAGTTTCTGGATCACCAGTTTTTAACGCTTCTCGAACTACATCTCCAATTTCATTTAGACCAGCTATTAGGTAATCTAAGTTCATATCAGGATTGCCACCAAAACCAAGCTGAACATTATTATATTGTCCACCGTCACCAGCAAAATCGTTGGTAGAAAAATAACTACCTGGTGGTGGTAAAACAGTTTTTTCCCAAGAATATTGGTAAAACATCTCTACATTGAAATTATCTGTGACACCTAAAGACGCCCACAAGGCACCAAACGGTATAAATGCTTCTTTTACTTCAGCGCCTGGAGCGCGTAGACGGGCAATATCAACTGGGTTAATTTCGCTAATACCATGCGAAATCAAGGTACTTTCACCCCAACTAATCACTTGATCACCAAGACGAACTGAGAAAGGCATTTCGCCAATTTCAAAGTCACCATAAACGTAAGCATCAAGTAGACGGATATCTTTACAAACTTGTTCTCTTGCCTCACCATCTCGACACGGGTCGAATACATTACCGGTAAGCGCATTAGATGATGCTCGATCATCATCCATCATGGCATAATCATAAAAGTACATACCACGAACAAAAACACCAACATTTTGATAGTGGATATCTAACTCATGAACACCTTTAAATATCTTAGAGAAACTTTCGCCAGCGTTGTAATTTAAATTACCATTATCACCATTGGTAGAGTAACCACCAGCACCTTGCCAAACATCTTCTTTAACAGGGTTTGGTGCATAAACTTTATAATTACTAAAATCTATACCGTTATTAGCATTATTGGATTTACCAATATTGTCATTCCAGTTTCTATCTTCTGTTCGCCAGCTTGAGCCGAGACTAAAAGTAGAATCAAAGCTGATCTCTACATCACCCAGCTCCCATCTTGCAGCTTGAGCGGTATTAACCATTGAAGTTAACAACGACATTGAAAGCGCGGCAGCAATACCTACAGCTAAAGGTTTTTTGGCAAAGCCATGTTGAGGCTTGTTTTTCATCTATTCTCTCCCCTGTTCAGAACATGATGCTAAAAGATAAAATATCACCGAAAGTTCATCTACATTAGTGTAATCAAAAGTTAGTTCTTGTTTTATTATTTATCTAACACCAGCAATAATACATCATTTCACTTTGGTAGCAAGCGTAAAGATACGAGTTAAACCGCTATATTTTAATGACTTGCATTCAAGCAATCACACGCTTGAATTCAGCGTTTAAAACACCTGTTTGAATACTGGTAATAACATACCTAGGTTTGTTTTATAGGCTCATAAAATAACGATTATTTGTTTATTCTAGTGTTGTGAGCGCAGAAGACGAATGGTCCGACCACTGTTTCAAGTGATTACTCTATTTAACCTTACTAACGTGAAATTAATTAAGCTTAGATAAAGATAAAAATTTGTTTTGATGAGTTTCTAAACAAAAACTGCCCTGAATGCCATTAACTGTAAGATACTTTCTTAAGTGCATTGCGGGAAATTGAACTTTTACACCTTGGGTTGTTGTGACGACAACATTCTGAATTTTACCCTGGTAATAAGGAAGGAATTCACTAGTTGTAATCTTCATAGAGAAGTAATATTTCATATCTTTATATCCGTGATCGATCAATGTACATACTTTAGCTTTGGTGATTAACTAAATTGTCGACTCATAAACTAATGAGAGAATATCTTCAGTAACCACTGCATAGACAGAAGGAGGATTCACAAGCTTATTTGAGCGTTATAAATAATGTTCTGAGGACAAATTAATTTAATATTTGAGCACGTTCGGTTAAACCATCTGGCTTGACAGAGATAATTAGTTTTTCGTTGTCGTCATGTTTAAAGAGGCAACTTGGGCATATAGCGATAACGTATTTATACAATAAATACGTTATCACAAAATCATGTACAACTATACCCGCTCTACTCGAAGATGCTCGTTTCAGGAAGTTTGAGCAAATTATAATTAAGGCGCATTTTTATTAAGGGTCATTCAGCGCAGAGTATTATTTGCTCAGCCTTCCCCAAGGGGCTGGTTTAGAAACGCTTTAAGCTGCGTTATT
>CAJXRC010000103.1 GCA_913058405.1 uncultured Colwellia sp.
AATTTGTGCATTGATGTTTTCCCTCAAGCCGCTATTAGATTTATTTGATATTCCGCCACTTCGAGTATTACGTCGCAACTTAGGTGATGAGCTTGCACTGAGTCGACTACATATTATTCTCTCATTTATGACGATTTTTGTGTTGATGTGGTTATTTAGTGGCGAGATTATCACGACGCTAATTTTGTTTGCATCTACTTTACTAGTCATTGCTATTCTATTTGCTATATCACGACTATTGTTTGCTGCAGGGCGAAAACTAGGTCTAAGGCCTGGTTCAAGTTGGTCTTTAGCGATAGCTACTTTACAAAAAAGAGCCAATGCTAATGCTATTCAACTTATCAGTTTTGCCCTAGCAATAAAGTTAATGTTATTTTTAGTTGTTTTAAAAAATGACATTATCTCAGATTGGCAAATGCAAGTGCCACCCAACGCACCTAATATGTTTATTATCAATATTAGTGAGCAAGAAGTTGATCCAATCAATACATTTTTCACCGACAATAATATTGCTCATGAAGCCTTTTACCCGGTTTTCAGTGGGCGTGTTGATGCGGTAAACGGTGAAGAGTTTTCTCGACGTGTATCAAAACAGGAAGACGAAGAGAAAAATGAAAAAGCAAGAGAAGGGGTCAACAGAGAGCCTAATTTAACCTGGTTAGATTCGTTACCGGAAGGTAATGAAATAACGGAAGGAAAATGGTTCACTGATGGCAATACTAGTGGTGATGAAATTGAAGTGTCTGTGTTTGATGGTTGGCGAGAAACACTGGGTTTAAAACTCGGTGATACCATCACACTCTTAGTGAATGAAAAGTCAATTGAAGCTAAGGTTACTAGTTTTAGAAGTGTTGATTGGGGATCTCTAAAACCTAATTTTGTTATGATTTTAAGTCCTAATATGGCTGGTATGGTTCCTGTAACTTACTTTAGTGCGGCAAAACTTGAAGATAAACATACCAAAGATATAAGCCAATTATTGCAACGCTACCCAACAATAAGCATGATTGATATTAAGTCTCAAATAGAGCAAGCTCAATCGATTATTGCACAAGTCTCATTAGCGATTGGCTTTGTATTGTCTATTGTGTTGATAAGCGGTTCGCTAGTACTCATTTCTCAGGTGCAAGCAAGTTTGGCAGAACGTATGCAGGAAGTGGTGATATTGAGAACCCTAGGTGCAAAAGGGCGATTGATTAAATTGGCAACGCTTTATGAGTTTATGTTATTGGGTGCTATTGCCGGTTTGGTTGCCGCCGTAGTGAGTGATGTAGCTTTACTCGTCATTCAACAGCAACTCTTTAATGTTGATGGTCGACTCCACCCTTATATTTGGGCGTTAGGTCCGCTAAGTGGCGCTATGTTTGTTTCAACTATCGGTTACTTTATGGTGGCAAGAACCATGAGACAAAATACTCAAGGTTTATTAAGAAAGATTGCATAATCTATGTTGTAGTTGTTCTCAGTAAGTAGTTGAGAACAACTACAATGTTCAAGTAAAAGGCAAATGAGAGGTAGGTTTATAACCAATTGATTACTTGGACTTAAGCATAAGTAAATTAGTGTAACTTGCCTATATAAGGTATATTGAAACGATAAAAAGTTAAGGAATAATTTTCATGGTTTCAAGTTCAAATCATAGTTCTATTGCAAAAGCGTTTGTGACGGTCGCCGCTATTTTTATCATTTTTGCGGGTATTAAAACCGCAGCTAATATTTTAGTGCCGTTTTTGCTTTCAATCTTTATCGCAATTATCTGTAATCCATTAATCAATAAAGCCAGCGAGTATAAAATACCAAAGGCTGTTTCTGTCATCTCTGTTATCGTTGTTTTTGTAACGCTAGCTGTATTTTTAACGGGATTAGTGGGGAGCTCGCTAAATGAACTTTCACAGCAGATACCTCAGTACCGCGTGCAGCTTAAAGAGCAATTTACTTGGTTAACAAATTTCCTTGGTAGCCATGATATCCAACTCTCTTCATCGATAGTAACTGAGTATTTTGATCCCGCTGCAGCGATGGGATTAGCGGCTGATATGTTATCTAGTTTTGGCTCTGTGATGACAAACTTGTTTTTGATTATTTTAACTGTGGTTTTCATGTTATTTGAATCATCGACGATTCCGCATAAATTACATTTAGCATTAGATGACCCTCAAATGCGTTTAAATCAAATTGAACGCTTTTTATCTTCGGTGAATCAGTATATTGCGATTAAAACCTTAGTTAGTATTGCTACTGGTTGCATTGTGTCACTAATGTTATGGGGTTTTGGTTTAGACTTCTTTTTACTCTGGGGAGTATTAGCATTTCTGCTTAATTACATTCCAAATATAGGTTCTATTATTGCCGCAGTACCGCCAATGACCCTCGCTATACTACAATTGGGTATAGGGGAGGCGGGTGCTATTGGACTTGGTTTCGTGTTAATTAATATGGTGATGGGTAATATCATTGAACCAAGATACTTAGGTAAAGGTTTAGGGCTATCTACTTTAGTTGTTTTCTTATCACTGATTTTTTGGGGCTGGTTACTGGGAACCGTTGGTATGCTTTTAAGTGTGCCACTGACGATGATATTAAAAATAGGATTAGAAAGCTCACCAGAAGGTCGTTGGTTAGCTGTTATGTTAAGTGATGAAGTTGAATTGGTTGATAAAACCGAGCAAGCATTGCTTGAATAAGTACTATACCCGTTCTACTCGAATATGAATCGTTCAGTCTTCCTAAAACGGACACCTTCATATAGAACGGGTACAGGTTAAGGTGTTACTCAGCTGATCTTCTATGGCGTAGCGTTAGTCGTTTTAAATTCACTAAGTGCTTTGATCCTGTTTTGACTTAATTGTACATAGCAGGTTTTATAAGCTAAATCCGCACCTCTTTCGGGTGATATGACCAAATATTGCCAACGACAATCATTTTCACGATAAGTAATAAAATTATTTTGCGAACGCTTAAACATTTTTAACGCAGAATAGCGCCCGTTAGTGAGAGCTTTTTCTTCTAGATTAAACGTGTGTAAATTTACCCAAGTTTGTAACTCGCGATCAACAAAGGATATAACACCATCTAAACACCGTGACATTGGCGCGGAAGATATTTTATCTGGGTTTTGTTGCTGGCACTCTGCAATATTTTTTGCAGCATGGGCAGGTGTAATCATCAATATAGGATATAAAAGTGCTGATGCTATGAGCATTTTGTTACGGATCATCTTTCGGTTACAAGCTCTGGTTGATATAGGTTAAGTTTTACTAAAGTGCTAATTCACTTATTTGGGAACTAGCAATCAGCAGGATTAAGTGTACAGTGTATTCTTTATTAAGCAGGTAATACTTTTTTATACGGTTTTACCGTTACCTTTTTATAAACACCAGCGCTGATGTAAGGGTCTTCGTCTGCCCATGCTTGTGCAGCAGTTAAACTGTCAAACTCTGCAACTATAAGCGAGCCAGTGAAGCCAGCCTCACCTGGATCTTCACTATCAATAGCAGGACAAGGACCTGCTATTAACAACTTTCCTTGCGCTTGCAAGTCTTTTAAACGGGCAATATGCTTGTCACGAACGGATAAGCGTAAGCTGAGTGAGTTTTCAACATCTTCACTGTAGATAACATAAAACATAGTAGGTATTCCTTTAAATAAACGGTTGAGTTAGCTCAATAGGTGCGGAGCTGTTAATTAGATTTTTCACTTTTTTCACGGGTAATGTTATTAGTATCAATTTCATCATCTTCTACTGATAGATATTTATACAAAAATAAAATAGAAGTGATAGAGAAAAGAAACATTAAGCCAGTTAAGCCAAATACTTTGAAGTTAACCCATGTATCAAGTGGGTAATTAAAGGCTATATAATAATTTAGTCCTGAGCAAAACAGGAAAAACATAGCCCAGGAAAAGTTTAACCTTGACCAAATATTTTCAGGTAGTGAAAGAGATTCACTTAAAAATTCTTTGATAATGTTTTTTTTGAAAAAAGTATTACTAACCAATAATGCACCAGCGAAAAAGGCATTAATGATGGTTACTTTCCATTTAAGAAAAGCATCATTTTGCAGATAAATGGTTAACCCGCCAAAAACCACGATTAGGCCAAATATGATCCACTGCTTAGTAGGGATTTTTTCTTTTTTGAATTTATAGTAAAAAAGCTGTATGAATGCGGCAACAATCAAGCTGCCAGTAGCCCAGTAAATTCCTGCGATTGAATTAATAATAAAGAAGACTAAAAGGGGGAAGTATTCAATAAAAAGCTGCATAAATGACCGAAATTAAGGATAAATATAGAACGACATGAATAATCTTCGCCTACTGATATGGTAATTTTAACGAAAGCGAGTTTAATAGCCAAGCTTATATTTGTTTAATAGCTAACTATAAAGATTTTATTTTGTCATTCTCATTGATCTTTATCAACGAAGAGCCTTTGTACATTTGTACTTTGGTCAATAGCAAGGTATTTTAGCAGCAAGTTTAATAACCACAGATATTCGTCTCCCATGGCAACTGACAAATTATTTTATCAAGAACAAAGCAATGAAGTGTCATTGTTTAACTATGCTTTTGAACATCAACTTCCAGTATTGATCAAGGGCCCAACAGGCTGTGGTAAAACACGTTTTGTTGCGCATATGGCTGAAAAACTTAATAAGCCTTTATACACAGTGGCTTGTCATGATGATCTCACGGCTGCAGACTTAGTTGGTCGCCATTTAATCGGTCCTAATGGAACCTATTGGCAAGATGGTCCATTAACTCGTGCAGTACGTGAAGGCGGCATTTGTTATTTGGATGAAGTGGTTGAAGCGCGTAAAGATACTACCGTAGTTTTACATCCATTGGCTGATGATCGCAGAATATTGCCTTTAGAGCGTACAGGCGAATTGCTTGAAGCTGCGCCAGGCTTTATGTTAGTGGTCTCATATAACCCAGGTTACCAAAATTTATTAAAAGGTATGAAAGCGAGTACAAGACAACGTTTTGTTGCTTTACGTTTTGAATACCCAACTGCAGAGCTTGAACAGCAAATATTGATAAAAGAAGCGGGTGCTGATCCTCACTTAGCCTTTAAACTTGTTGAGCTAGCAGGCGCACTTCGTCGACTAGAACAAAATGATTTAGATGAAGTGGCTTCAACTCGCTTGTTGATTTATGCAGCCAGAATGATTAGCTCTGGTATGGACCCATTAGAAGTTTGTCGCTGTTGTTTAGCTGAGCCATTAACGGATGATCCTTTAACGGTTCAAGCCTTGATGGATGTAGCCAGAATTTACTTCGATTAGTTATCCATAAAGCTATGAGCAATCCATCAATAACTGTCGTAGTGCCAGATAAAAAATTACCCGGTGATTTAGCCATGTGGTTTTTTATTTTGGCCGAGCTAACTGTATTTGCCATTTTCTTTATTGGTTTTTCAGTCAGTGAACAGCTAAACGCAGAAATGTTTAGCTTAGGTAAAGCACAGCTGCATCAAACGGCGGGTCTAATTAATACTATCGCGCTAATCACAAGCAGTTTTTTTGTTGCATTAGCCTTAACTAAAATACATAAAGCACAAGCTAAACAATCGGTACTCTTGTTATTAATCGCTAAAGCTTTTGCCATCATTTATATTTCGGTCAAAATTTGGGAATACCTTTCACTATTTGAACAAGGTATAACAATTGAAACGAATACTTTTTTCACCTTGTATTTTTTAATAACTGCTTTCCATTTAATGCATGTTTTACTGGGAATGGTGATTTTATCTTTTATCGCACACAGCGCTTGGCAAGGTAAGTATCAAAACAATGAATTTTCGGGCTTTGAGGCTGGTACTAGTTATTGGCATATGGTCGATTTATTGTGGATTATTTTATTTCCATTGATATATGTTATTTAATTAGCATCACTAAAATCATGTATGAGGGTACGATAGTGCAAAACAATAAAGCCATCAATATGGCGGCGGCAACAAAGAGTTGGTTTTTACTTATCACCTTGAGCGTTATTGCCATTTACTTACCGGCATTCGTTGATAATAGAAGTTTAACTATTATTGGTGCATTAGTGATTGTCGTACTTAAAGGTCAACAAATCGTTGATATATTTATGGAACTCAACAATGCGCCTAAGCTTTGGCGTACACTCTTCTTAAGTTATATTATATTAGTACCCTTAATTATTACGATCATCTATTTAGTTTAATAACAGACTGTTAACTGAGCTAATCTATCCAGTCATAAAAGGAGGGAGTATAATGAATCTAAACCCTCGCTCAAGTGGTAAATTTTCAATAATTTGTCAGTCTTTTTACTTAGCAAATTTACTGATATTACCTGGTATATTCTTTTTAGTATTGCTTTATCATTATCGTCAATATTCTCAACTGAACGCTCTCAATGAAAGTGGAGAATGCAGGGTAGAAGATAATGAAATAAGAATGCGAACACTAGGTATTGGTAAAATCCACCTGATCAGGAGTATACAACTCTCAGTGTTGGCTGGTATTTTACTTGCTGTGGTACCGTTATTGGTAATTTATTTTTCGTCACAGGTAGAAGCGTCAATCATGGTTGGACTCATCTATTTCGTTACCTTGCATACCGGGTTCATTTTGATTGGTATGTTAAATTTATCTCGCGCAATGGCGAAAAAGCTGCCAATTTTTTAACTCATTTATAAACCACTCCTCAACACATTATTAGCTATTATGCCAAACGAATTAATTTATCGGTCAGCTTAGAACTACATTAGCGAGCTTAAAACAAGCAAAATGAGTTAAACATAGTTACTCTATATTTCATTCATTTTGTGCTGTTATTAGTTTGCTAATGAGCTCCCGAAGGGCGAGTATCTAATAAAAGGGAAAGGCTCACATGCTGCGTTATTGATTTTGACAAGGACGCTACATGGATGCAGCTTATTAGGGAATGCAGGAGCATATTCTCCTAAATAACCATTCTCTTCAATCAATGCCTTGCCTCTAAGTCTTTTAATTCTCGCTAAGTGTTCAATAAGTTAGTCCGATTGGTATTACACCTTCTCATCCTTGTTTTATCTCACTCTGTTTAATCTTTGATACACCGAAATAACTTTCTGTTGACCCAAATCACGGCAACAGCCAATTTTATTGATACAATATAATTACTATTTATTTAAATGAATGTATTACGGTTATGGAAGAGTGGGTTGGTGGACTTTGGCATAAATATATTACTCGTAAAGCAAACCCTGAGTTTGATGATGCACGGGTAAATTTTGATCAAGTAAGTAAATCAGTCTCGATGGTGTTTCGAGCACTCGGTGGTGATGTCGTTAAACGTGTCGAGGCGGCAACAGGCCGTGAATATTTGACGCGTAAAAGCTTCTTGCAAAAAATTTCGGGGGATACTCAACTCGTTAGTCTTGCCTGGCAAGATGAAGAAAGCTTACGGTTACCTGAATCATTGGCAGTATTTGATGACAAAGCACTTAATTATGACCTCTATATCTGGTTAGCTGTCCTCGCTGCTCATCATAACGGAAGTTTTCGTCATTGGGCTAAAGACAACCAAGCGTTAGTGGTAGACGTATTAGAAAAATTCCCAGCACTACATAAGCGTTATCGCCGCTTGGCTAAAGCATTCGTTGCTATGCGCCCACCGCTCGATAAAATGCCAGCTCTTGAAAGAACGATGGAACAGTCGATTAGGGATGCCATTCTAACACCTGGCTCCGTTGAGCAATTCCCCATAGTGAATTTTGCACCTCAAGCCGTTTATTTATGGCTTTATCCTTCTGCTAGCAGTGATGACGTTTCTGCCGCTGATATTGATGAAGATGAATTGTCAGAAGAAAATGAAGAGAAGGATGCTGAGAAAAAATCAGCCAAAAAAGCGAAGAGTTCTAGAAAAAAAGCTGAGCGTGTAGACGATCCTGATAGCCGAGGTGGCATGATGATATTTCGCCTAGAGAGTTTATTCTCTTGGAGCGAATTTTCAAAAATGGACCGAGGGACAGATGACAGCGATGAAGATGAAGAAGATTATCAAAGCACTATTGACGATCTTGATAAAATTACCTTAACCAAGAAACAAGAACATCAAAAAAGTGGTCAAATAAAAATAGATTTAGATTTACCTTCTGCATCTGAAGATGATATTCCGCTTGGCGAAGGGATAAAACTACCTGAATGGAATTATAAAACTCAAACATTGGAGGAAGATCGTTGTTTGTTACAACCTATGTTACCTCGTGATGCCACGCCAACAAAGTTGCCTGTCAAATTACAAAAAACGGCAAGAATGATCCAAGCACAATTTGAGCAGTTAAGAAGTGTCAAATATTGGCTGAAAGCTCAACCTCAAGGTGAAGAGCTCGATTTAAATGCTTGGCTTGATTTTCACGTTGAGAGTAAAACGGCAGCGACTGCAGAAAAAGGCTTATTCCAATCCTATCGAGGTAATAATCGTGATCTGTCTTGTTTATTACTCGCCGATTTATCAATGTCGACGGATTCTCATTTAGACAATGACAATCGTGTTATCGACGTTGTGCAAGATAGTTTATTGTTATTTGGTGAAGCATTACAGTCAGTAGGTGATAATTTTGCTATGTATGGTTTTTCTTCAGTAAAACGTAGCAATATTCGTTTTACTATGTTGAAAAATTTCAATGAAAAATATAATGACCATGTACGAGGTCGCATACAAGCAATTACCCCTGGATTTTATACACGTATGGGGGCAGCAATTCGTCAAGCAACCAAAGTTATTAGTGAACAGAAAACGGCTGATAAACTGTTACTCATCTTAACCGATGGTAAACCCAACGATATTGATCATTACGAAGGGCGTTTTGGCATTGAAGATACTCATCAAGCAATTAATGAAGCAAAGCGTCTAGGTATTAAGCCTTTTTGTATAACAATTGATGTAGATGCACAAGAATACCTACCTTATTTATTTGGTAATGACGGTTTTACTCAAATTTTAAGACCGGCTCAGTTACCATTACGTTTACCGCAACTATATCATCAGTTGACTTCACAGTAGGTGTTATTAAATGAAAAGTAGAAGGGAAGTAACATGAGCCAAACGACTAAAACGTGTTTGTTTTGTCAAACTGAAAATACTTGTGAAGACGGTAACAATCAATGTCAGAATTGCGGTATGGAATTGCCTGAGAAACACCCTAACGATAGAAATATTAAGGTGAGATTCTTTTTTAAAGCCTTCTGGCTTATCGCGTTATTCTGTATTGTAATGGTCTTTTATTTGCCACGTTAACATGGCTATAAGTTGACGTTAGAGTCTTACCGTATCCAGCAACGCAATAACGACTTATAAGTGCAAGGAAAGCTATTTCCTTGCACTTTTTTCTGCTAGTTAAAACAATGAACTGTTCATTTTTAGCTATATAAATTTTAAATAATATTATTATTTAAAAGATTAGAATTCGAAAACTTAATATATTCTGAGCCTTCATTTCATTAAATCTGACATATGTTTTAGACCACAGCATAATGATAATGGATGTTTTAGATAATAATCAAACTCACTACTGATTTGACAGTCACGCAACTTGATGAATATCAAGTATATACCCAAGCAACTTCAAGGTGTTCGTTTCAGGACGGCTGAGCGATTCATATTCGAGACGCGTATTTTATTAATGTTCATTCCCTTGTCAAAATCAATAACGCCGCATATAAGCCTTTTAAACTCGCCCTCTGGGAGCTTGCTCGAAGCACACTAACGTCGTTAAATTTATTTGATTTAGAATGACTAGACCCTAACAAATTAGCCTTGTTTTTGAGCATCGAGCATAACTCTGAGTTGGGAAGAAATTTAATCAAATTGGTATAAATAATAATAACATGACGCATAGTCTGAAATGGCTGATGACTTCTATAGTCATTGTTCGTTGCATTGGTGATTTCATTGAAGGTAACTGAATTAATATAGCTTTGAGAATATGGTGTGAATGGGTATCACTGATAGGTTTTTTTACGTGGTAAGTTGAGTAGGTGTCACTTTGATGTAGTTCTGTGAGCGCTATTCATCAATTAACAAGGTAATATCAGTAACAGGAATACAACAGCAAGGCAAAATTTCTTTATCACCGACAAAAGCTAAAGGCTCACCTAATGGATAGTTAATTTCACCTTCTACTAACGTTACTCTGCATGCGCCACAAAACCCATCACGACAGTGATAATGTACTTCAACATCAGCGGATTCTAAACACTCAAGTAAAGTTTGTTTATTATTCTCATAATGAACAACTTTACTTTGAACGTTAATTTTTAGCGACAAATTGATGGTTTCCTTTACCTCTTGATTTGTGTTTTTTACATTCATACACTGTCAAAGCGCTTAAATTAAGGCGAATACCATCAGTTTTTTTTGTTTATAAATCGAAATCGTCAAAATCATCTACATCAACAGAAGAGTCAACTTGTCCAACTAAATAACTAGATATTTCAGTCTCTTGAGGTGCAACTTGTACATTATCACTGACAAGGTAAGCATTCATCCAAGGTAACGGATTACTTTTTATGTCATACGGTGCATCAAAACCGATAGCGGTTAAACGTTGATTTGAAATATATTCGATATACTGATTTAAAATATCAGCATTAAGTCCAATCATTGAGCCATCTTTAAATAAATACTGGGCCCACTCTTTCTCTTGCTCAACCACATCTAAGAAAATCTGTAATCCTTCATCACGAAGTTCTTCACTGATAATCTTCATTTCAGGATCATCTTTACCTGATTTCCAGTTATTAAGAATATGCTGAGTACCGGTTAAATGAAGTGCTTCATCACGTGCAATCAGTTTTTATTCCGTCAAGATATACCCACATAAAAATATACGAATAAGACTTAGATTAAAATAAAATCAAGGTTAATGTAAAATTTAATGTAAATATTAATAAACAATGTTAGTGTATTTTGGTAAACTCCGTCAGTACACATAACAACACAAATAATCTTAGAAGAATAAAATGAAAAACAACTTAGGTTCACGTAGTCACTATATACGTTATGTACGAACAAAGGAATTCGAAAGAGACTTTCCTCTCGTTTATTTAGAAGACGGTAAGGTATCTTTCTCTTTATTGTCATTTACTAAAGAGCAGATGGATATTGGTAGAGGGAAAGATGCAGCACTAAGAAGAGTGTTTAAAGTCGTAGCAGATATTTATCAATTTTACCTAGCAAATGAGGATAAACATCAGGCTTATTTAGATAATGGCCATGAGCTTATCATCGATTATTTTAGCGCAAAACTGCATGGAACTATAAGAAACGGTGTGTGTGATTTAGGTTTATTTTGGAAAAGAGCTAAATATGCGGATGTCCGTAAGGGTATTACTCAATTTCAAAAGTATCAGAGCTATTGTAAAACTTACCTTAACGTAACTGAACTTGTAAGCGATGACATGATTCATCTAATGACGGTCAGGTATAGCGCTTTTGAAAAGAAAACTAATTTTAAGCTGTTAGAACATATTGCTTCAGTTAAAGACACAATGGCTGACGATAACAATCAAACAAGGCTAGATTATGATAATGAAGACTTTGATCAAGGTAACACTAAATTAATTAAGTACTTTCCGCCCAGACAACTGAAAGAACTTATCGATAGTGAAGAAAATATAAACTATAAAGTAGCCTATTTATTAAGTGGTTTCACCGGATTGCGAGAATCCGAAAATCTCCATGTTTTGGTAACCGATATTGTATATCAAGGTAATTTGGCTGAAGTTATTATTTCAGATCCCAATACAGGAAAAACATTTTCACCAGAAAAGAATAAGCTAGTTCCTAGAAAAGAAATTTTAAGTTCGTGTTTGCGGCAACATAAAGCTGTATCTGGTTTAGATGATATAAATATAGATTACTTATCAAGGCTTCCAGTACGTACCAATCTTCATTTAAAACATCGATATCATGCTGGTTGGAAAGGCGTTCAACTTCGCGACCCCAATGAAAAATATGGTCATTTACTTGAATGGACCTGCGGATATGCTCAGCAATTATTTACAAAACTTGTTCCCAAGTTATTAATGCAAAAAAGGCTGTCTCATCCCTACCTTTTATGTAACACGGGTAATGGGATGCCAATGACAGTTGATGCTTATGAAAGTCGATTTAGACGTCATTCTGCTAAAGTGACAGGGAAAACACTGTATTCACATGTTATGAGGCACTTTACTGGGTTTTATTGTGCAAATGTTTTGCGGATTCCACAAGAAGATGCGAAAAGAATTCTTCGTCATAAAAGACTTACGAGTACTGATGTTTATTACAATTTCTCAAATGAAGAGATAAAAAGAAAAATAGCAATGAAAGATACATCTATATGGGATGAGTTAGATTTTAGTGATTGGGGTAATAAATGATAAATATAAATTTAGAAGAGCAGTTTGATAAATGGTCAAACTTTGAAGGTGTTTGTAAAGTAGATTTTTCACTCTCAAAACTAAACTCTGGCTTAGGCTTTATATCAAATAGACCTGTCAGTTATAACGCTACTTTGGATACAATTGCTGTTGATACTAACAAACTAGAACAAGTTGGTGATTTAGCATCTTATTTAGAAAGCAAAATTAAAGCTAGGTTTATCACTTTAGTGTGTGAAAAAATCAACACATTTCTGGTTGGCTTTGACGATCTGAATCTGTCATCTAAGAAAGTCATACAATCACCGTTTAATTTATTTCACTTTAAATTTTTGACAGATATAGCTAAACAAGATCGCAAAGAAAAAGTATATGAATTTATAAAGTTTACGGTAGAAAATAATTTTGACAATCTAATTTCAGGATTTAATCCTCAAAAATCAACAGCTTGCTCCTTGAATGTAGCAGAAACATTCAAGGGGTTTAGCGACCATGAGATCATCAAATATATATGTTTTTTAGCTCAACGCGTTGGATATAATTATTCATCTGATGGTCGAACTATTATTAAATATAAACAAAAAGGGTTTAATGATATTAATAGCATTATGGATACTCCATTAATTACCTTATTACCGAAGATGGTTTTTCATTTAGAGCCAAGCATCAATATTAAAGATCTTTCACTCTTTGAAACTGAGTATTTTTGTTTAGGTGAAGAAGGACAGAAATCAAGAACTATATTTTCTAATACAATTGAAAGAATATCGTTAATCACAAAGGAGTTACTATTTGAACTAGCTGACAGTAAAATTATCAAACTTCCTTTTAGTTTTAAGAAAGAAAGTTTAGTGCATGATTTAATTGAATACCTGCCAGATGATAATTTGAAAACTGAATTAATGACAGCAAAGTTATTGGAGACTAAGGACCGACATCAGACACGTTCATTAAAAGATTTTTACACTTCCTTATCTCTATCTTCAAATTGTAAATCTATGGTGGACTTCCCTGAATCTTTGCCAAGGGATGTGTCAGAGGTTATGAGAGAAGCTTATAAGTCTAAAGGTTATAATACTTCTAAGCACCTTCCAAATAAAATTCTAAGAGAGCTTTTTGACGAACTTGAAACTAGGCCAAATTGGATTGAACAAGTAGGTTTTAAGAAATTTAACCGTTCTTATCTTAGTGAAACAAGCATGAGGCGCATCTTAAATAGCGGTAATGAAAGGAAATCACTAAAATTAGGGTGGGCAAAAGGGTTAATTCCAGAGTCATTGTTCGAAGAAATTAGTACGTATACTGCATCTAACTGTAATAAAAAGACAATTGGACGCGTTAATCATTTTGTCGATTGGTATATATCTCTTTCTGATGAACACAAAAGTGAGATCAATAGAATAGTTGATTTTAATGTCATTATGTTCAAAGACCCCTTATTCAAATTTTCAGATAAAACGTTTTATGATTATTTAAATGGAATTGAAGCAGGAGATGGAACAATTCGGTATATTTGGTCAACAGTTCATCAAATGTTTGAGCATGTTATTAATGCTAGTCGATTATCAGATAATAAAGCTTACGCAAATCCATTTCCTGAGTCGAAAAAGGTTTTCCTTGCAACCCCTGTTAACAGCCAAACTACGAGAGCAGCTATGCCATCGGTTATTCATAAGATGGCTTTGGATATTTTAAAGGAAGATGACTACCAATTTGCAAAGGATAATTTACCTAAAAGTACTTTATCATTGCTAAATAAAGATACTGGCATTCGAGATAGTGCTTTTGCCTATAATATTCCTTACATTCTTCATATTTTATTAATTCTCCCCTTAAGGCTCCACCAAGTAAGATGGTTGGATGAAGGATTGTTGGACAGTCTAATTTGGGATATTAATGCGGGAGTGTTTATTAAAAATACTCACCCATTGGCAGGATTTAGATATCCTGATGGTGAAACACATTCAAAGAAATATAACCAAACGGGTGTATTTTCTTCTGAACAAGCGCAAGGAAATGAAAATTTAAATTTATATATCAATACAAATAAGACCAAAGGGTATTCATTACAAAAGAAGGGATATACCGGATATACAATCCCTTGGCCTCGTGAGTGCGATATTGAAGATGTGGTTGATGTTTACAATATACTTGAAAAACAAAGAGTTTTTAACAATACCTACTCACCATTGGATATTGAGCCTGTCAAAGTTATTGATGAAGATTCGGGTAAGTATGATGCTAAGGTCTGGGTAAATCTCCCATATTTCACGCCACTCTTTAGAGATTTGTCAATGCCTAGGGTTTCTGATGCTGATACAAGTCGAACTAACCTACATCTGCCTACTAAGGCTGATAATGTCAGAACGTTATTCAAATTATTAATGAAGGAAGCTGAAAAACAGTATAAAGAAACTTATCCTCAATATGCTGATCACATTGTAGTTTTTGGTGAAGATGAAAATTGTTTATTTGATGTACATACGCTTAGAGTGTTTGGAATAACTGACTTATTGGATCGGGGCCTTGATAAAGAAATTGTTAAAATATTGGTTGGGCATAATACTTCGATTATGACGTTGTATTATCATAAGCGAACTGAAGAGATGTACCGAAAACTCTTGTTAGAAAGCAAGAAGAAAGCTGGAGTTGCCACTGAAAATGAGTTGCTTTTTTTAGAATTTGGATTAAGAGATGGTGAGACTTTATTAGATAATTTTGGTTTAGTTCCCGAGTGGCAAAGTGATAAATTCCCTCGACCAGACATGGCAAAAGGTGGAAAACCTAAGGTTATGAAAGGAGGCGTTTGTTATAGTTTTGATTGTGAAACTGGTGGTATAAATATTAAGTATACTCGACAAATGGAGGTGTTTGAAATTTCATCAGTTGAAGGTCTGTCTCTTATACACATCTGACGCTGCCGACGAAGAGGATAGTGTAGATC
>CAJXRC010000104.1 GCA_913058405.1 uncultured Colwellia sp.
ACTATCCTCTTCGTCGGCAGCGTCAGATGTGTATAAGAGACAGCAATTAAACCAGAGTTAATCGCACTTATATCTTCATCGTTAATAGTACCTGCAGCACGCTTTAATAATAAAACGTTTTGAATATAAGCGTAACGTGTCGTAGATAAATTACGTTTAGCATTATATAAATTTTTAGTGCTATCTAATACATCAACAATAGTACGAGTGCCCACTTCAAAACCAGCTTCAGTTGCTTCAAGTGCTTTTTGAGCACTTAATACTGATTGTTCAAACGCTTTGATCGCTGAAATAGCAGCAATTACCGTGTTGTAAGCATTACGTGTTGTGCGAACAACACTACGATGTGTTAAAGATAAGTCTTGGCTTGCAAATACAAAGCTATTTTGTGCTTTGCGCACTGAACTTTGAATAGCACCACCTGAGTAAATTGGAACATTTAACTGTATGCCAACCGAGTAGCCGTCAACACCAGGTAAATCTGCAGAGGGTGCACTTCCAATTGTTTGTTCTTCATCTTTTCCATTATAATTGGCACCAAAATCTAGCGTAGGATAATGACCCGCACGGGCAATATCGATATTATCTTGCGCGATATCGATACCGACTTTAGCTGTAATTAAATCTAAATTTTTTGCTTCAGCAGTCACTTGCCATTCATCAGCACTATTTGGCACTGGCGTACTCGTGCTAAAACGTTGAGTATTCAAAACACTAACGTTTTTAGGGTAAGTATTCGTTATTACTCGTAGTTCTTCTTCGGCTTGGTAAATTGCATTTTCAGCACGAATCTCTTCGGTTACTGCGCTATCAAACTGTGCTTGTGCTTCATAAACATCAGTAATTGCGGTTAAACCTACTGAAAACCGTTGTTTAGTTTGTTCAAGTTGACGAGCAATAGCATCTTTTTCAGCTGTAGCAAATACAAGATCATCTTTAGTGCTGAGTAAATCAAAGTATGCTTTGGCAACGCGAGTTATTAAATCTTGTTTCGCCACTTGATAAGTTAAATCACTTTGATGGGCTGCTTTTTCTGCGTTATTTAAACGTAACCAGCTATCGTGATGATAAAGCTGCATGTTTAAACTCGCACCATACGTTAAGCTGTCTGACTCTTGATTGATAACGGTAGTATTGTCGTTACCAACAAACTCTTGTTCGCCTATTGAGTAACCACCTGTAGCAGAAATTTGCGGTAGTAAAGCTGAACGTGCTTGTACAATATCTTCTTTTACTATCATAAACTGAGCTTGTGATTTAAGTACCACAGGATCGTTTAATAAAGCCTGTTGATAAACGGTAAGTAAATCATCAGCCTGGGCTTGTGTGCTACTAATAGCTGTAGTTATCGCTATAATTAGTGTGCTTAGTGTTTTATTCATGAGTAAGGAATTCCTTGGGTGTATTACTCTTGTTCTAAATTTATTGATATTCGCCGATAGAGTATCCTACATGGATTTTTAAATTAACCAAATAAAATAACTGTTTACTAGTGTAACAAATTATTATTAAAAAGAGATGCTTGATGAAAAGTAATAACAATAAGTCGGCTGCTATGCTGAAATTCGATAATGAACAGGTGTCTGTGCATTCAGTGGTAACGAAATATCAGGGCTTTTTCAAAATGAATGAGTATTTGTTGCAACATCAACTTTTTTCGGGAGAGCAAAGTCAGGTATTTACTCGAGAAATTTTTGAACGTGGTGATGCTGTGGTTGTAATGCCTTACGATGCTCAACAAGATAAAATATTATTGATAGAACAATTTAGGCCTGGCGCCATTAGAGGGGATGATAGCCCTTGGTTATTAGAGTTTATTGCGGGTATGTTTGATGAGAATGAAACACCAATTGAAGTTGCTATAAGAGAAGCGAAAGAGGAAACAGATTTAACCCTTAGCAGTGAAAATTTAATACCTATTATGGAATATCTTTCAAGTCCAGGAGGCATGAGCGAACGAATTCACTTGTATTTAGCGCATATTGATAGTGAGCAAATATCTGATGGCGCAATTTATGGTTTGCCTGAAGAGAATGAAGATATTTTGTTACACCTTGTCAGTCGTAATCGTGCTATGGAACTATTGTCGCAAGGTAAAATCACTAACGCAGCCACTATTATCGGGTTACAATGGCTGGCACTAAACTATCAATCGTTATCCGGCCAAGATTCCAGTACTAAATGATTTACTTCTAATAAGTAAATACAAAAATAGTTACTTTTAGGTATTAGTTATGTAGAGCTTGGTTCTAATCATATTAGTCTAAAAGTATTATTCCTTAAGGTATGGTGTTTGAAATGGCAGTTAAGAGGCATAAATGAGTTTTTTTCCTAACAAAGCGTTTAATAACGCCGATAGAAAAAGTTACCAACCTAACCTCGTTAGTTTGATGACCTTATGTGCCAATAACTATATGTTACTGCAAAAAGTATTAGCGAGTAAAAGCGAGCTAGGAGAAATAAGACAATTTTTTATTAGTGATTTTCTCTCTTATAGCGTCACGATAAAAGAGGTAACCCGATACACTTCTGTGATCTGTTTTGAACAAGACAGCTTAAGTTCATCTTTTAAAAATATTCCAGGTATTGTTGCTTCTGCTCTACATCCACGCATGACTATTCGTTTATATCATGATGCACGTATGGCGGAAGTGCTTTCAACACAAGACATCAGGCAAGTAAAACCACGTTATGATTACCCGAATAGTCAAATGCACCAGCAAGATGAAAAGCAACAAATTAACCAGTTTTTAAATGAGTGGTTACACTTATGCTTGCGCTTGGGGCAAGTCAATGTTGAGCTGCACTCTTAATTTATAAAGAGTTAATTTATAAAGAGTTAACTGATGAAGTATTAATTTATGACCATAACAGAACCTTATTCTCCAAATAACCAACCTATTACTTTTGCACAAATAACGGATAGTCATTTATTTTCATCAATAGACGGTCTGCATCATGGTCATAATGTATTGAAAAACCTTAAAAAAGTTTTACTCAGTATTTGCGACGATCCTGCTATAAAATTTATCGTCTTTACTGGGGATTTGACTCAAGACCATACCGAACAGTCTTATCAAAACTTTGTTGATTGCGTGCAGGAATGTCATATAAGCGTGCCTATTTATTATTTGGCCGGTAATCATGATGAACCAGAGTTGTTAACGAAATACTTTTCAGTATCGCCGTTTCAAGCAGACAAAGAGATCAACTTATCGCACTGGCAAATTCAACTTATTGATAGCAAAAGCGAAACTCCAGCTGGATATGTTAATGAGCATGCGTTGATGACATTGCAATCTGCTATCAAAAAAAATAAAAAACAGCTAATAATGATGCATCACCATCCTATTGATGTTGGTTATTTTATTGATAATCATGGCTTACAAAATAAAGATGCTTTTTGGCAAGTTATTAACGCAAATAGCAATATAGAAGCGATTGCGTGTGGGCATGTTCATGGCGATATGATGTTGACTAATCCTACAACCAACTCATTAAATGAGCCTGTCACTTTATATACCTGCCCTGCAACGTCAATTCAATTTGATCCCAATGTGGATGGTGTTGCTGCTTTAGCGAAAGGGCCTGGATATAGAGTTTTTCAGTTAGATGCGGATGGTGAACTAAACACAAATGTTGTTATTTTGTAAGCATTTACGTATAACGATACTGTACTATGTAACACCATCATGGTTATTTTCTTTGAAATAGAGTTGCTACTTTATAATGAAAAAAAACATCCTTCATATTCATGGTTTTAACTCGTCTCCATTATCGTTAAAAGCAGAACAAACCCGTAAATACATGGCTAAGAACTTCCCTAGTGTTGGATTTTATTGTCCTCAACTAGCCACAACACCAGCAAAAGCAATTAGCCAATTAGAGCAACTTATCAAAACACATGGTGCAAATACACAATGGTGTTTAATTGGTTCTTCGTTAGGTGGTTACTTTGCTAGTTATCTTGCGAGCAAGTATCACTGTTCAGCGGTATTGGTGAATCCTGCAATCGCTCCTTATGAATTATTACAAGATTATATTGGTGAGCAAGTTAATCCCCATACAGGGGAAGTGTACCAAGTAACCGAAGATCATATGCAGCAGTTGAAAAGGCTTGAACAAACTGCACCAGCAATTGATTGTAATGAAAAAAATAATTACCTAGTTATGGTACAAACAGGTGATGAAGTGTTAAATTACCAACAAGCTGTGGAAAAATATCAATATTGTCGATTAATAGTACAAGAAGGTGGTGACCATAGCTTTATCAACTTTGATAATTGCTTACCCACCATCAGTGACTTTTTTCAACTAGATAATATCAAATGAATTAAACCTCACTGAGTGAGCAACACATTAATCAGCTTGGTATGCTACAAATGAAATTAGCCATATACAATATATAAGCGCTAATGCCTAAACCTTTTAACTGCAATTAAATTGAGTTTCAAATGACCGATCAATACAATTCCGATTCCATTGAAGTACTAAGTGGTTTAGAGCCCGTTCGACGTCGCCCAGGTATGTATACCGATACCACTCGACCTAACCATTTAGGCCAAGAAGTTATTGATAACTCGGTGGATGAAGCGCTTGCTGGTCATGCACAAAATATTAGTGTTATTTTAGAAAAAGATCAGTCGCTTGAAATAATAGATGATGGCCGTGGTATGCCTACCGATATTCATCCAGAAGAGGGTGTGTCAGGGGTTGAACTTATCTTTTGTAAGTTGCATGCGGGCGGTAAATTTTCTAATAAAAGCTATCAGTTTTCAGGTGGTTTGCATGGTGTTGGTATTTCAGTGGTTAATGCCTTATCTACACGTGTAGATGTCAGTGTTAGACGAGACAGTAAAGTCTTTGAGATGGCATTTGAAAATGGTGATAAAGTTGAAGAACTAAGAGAAACTGGCACAGTAGGAAAACGAAACACAGGTACAAGTGTTAAATTTTGGCCAGATGCTAGCTATTTTGATACAGCGAAGTTTTCGGTACGTCATTTAACTCATCTACTGAAAGCCAAAGCAGTATTATGTCCTGGTTTAACCATTAAATTTCATGATAAAAATGAAGATAAAAAATACCAGTGGTGTTACGAAGATGGACTTACTGATTACCTTAAAGATTCAGTAAAAGATTATGTTTCACTACCAGAAGAACCTTTTGTTGGCAGTTTTACCTCACAACTTGAAGCGGCCGATTGGGCTGTTACTTGGTTACCGGAAGGTGGTGAAAGTATTGGTGAAAGTTATGTTAACTTAATTCCAACCATTGCTGGTGGAACACATGTTAACGGCATGCGCCAAGGGCTGCTTGAATCGATGCGAGAGTTTTGTGAATTTCGCAATCTATTACCACGAGGTGTCAAACTAACGCCTGACGATATCTGGGATAAATGCAGTTATATCCTATCTGTCAAGATGCAAGACCCGCAATTTGCTGGGCAAACCAAAGAGCGATTATCGTCACGTCAATGTGCAGCATTTGTTAGTGGCGTAGTCAAAGATGCTTTTAGTTTATGGCTAAATGAGCACACAGATAAAGCTGAGCTATTAGCAGATTTTTGTATTAATAACGCGCAAAAGCGTATGCGGGCTAGTAAAAAAGTCGTGCGTAAAAAAATCACTCAAGGGCCTGCTTTACCTGGTAAGTTAACCGATTGTGGCAGCCAAGATTTAGCGCGCACCGAATTGTTTTTAGTCGAAGGTGACTCCGCTGGCGGTAGTGCTAAACAAGCAAGAGACCGAGAATTTCAGGCGATAATGCCACTTAGGGGTAAAATTCTAAATACCTGGGAAGTTGACTCAGGGCAAATACTTGCTTCCCAAGAAGTACATGACATTTCAGTCGCTCTGGGTATTGATCCTGATAGCGATGATTTATCTGAATTACGTTACGGTAAGATTTGTATCTTAGCAGATGCCGATTCTGATGGGCTACATATTGCCACCTTGTTGTGTGCCTTATTTACCCAGCATTTTTTACCTTTAGTACAAGCTGGCCATGTATATGTTGCTATGCCACCTCTATATCGTATTGATATTGGTAAAGAAGTTTATTACGCTTTAGATGAAGCGGAAAAAGACGGTATTTTGGATAGAATTGAGGCTGAGAAAAAGCGTGGTAAGGTAAATGTACAGCGCTTCAAAGGTTTGGGTGAAATGAATCCACCACAGTTACGTGAAACGACGATGGATCCTAATACCCGCCGATTAGTGCAGTTAACCGTTGATGAACATAGTGAAACGATGGAATTAATGGATATGCTGCTTTCTAAAAAACGTAGTGGTGATCGTAAAACCTGGTTACAAAGCAAAGGCGACATGGCTATTGTCTAAAGTAATTTAGTGATAAATTTGCTATACGTAATAAATACATAATAGGGAGTAGAAATGAAAACAGAGCATATACCAGGATATTTGGCTGGCGCTGATAGCGATCCTTTGATGATGGTAATGGCGGTTATTCTTGTCGTTATCATTTTAATTGCGGGCGTTTTCTACTTTAAATTACACGCTGTGCCTGAGCATATTGCCCACGGGAAAAATCATACTCAAATTCAGCTGATCACCATATTAACTATTCTAGCTTTATTTACGCATAACAATATTTTTTGGGTTGCGGCTTTAGTGTTAGCGGTTGTTGAACTACCTGATTTCTTAACCCCTTTAAAATCAATTGCTAAGTCGTTAGCGACTATTGCTCAAAATAAAGAACAAAAAACACAGGAAAAGCCTGAAGAAACAGTAGTCGTCAAGGAGAATAACTAAATGTTGGAAGTTCTACTTTGTTCGCTTATTACTATTTTACCGGATTATTTATTCCGAAAATATCGCCAAGGCAAGACTTGGGGAAAAGAAATTACCTTTTTTACCATGTGGTATGAGTTACGGTGGGGCATATCAGCTTGTGCGATGTTATCTATCTCATTAGTTACGCTAATTTTTTATTATCACCCGTCAACTACTAATGCCGCTCCATTGTTTAGAACCGTTTCTATAATGCCGGAAAAGAGCGGTAGGGTTCAGCATGTATTTGTTGAAAACCATCAAAAAATTAAAGCAGGTACAGCAATTTTTAGCATGTATGATGAATCTCAACTGGCGGCTATTGAACAAGCTCAAGCTAATGTTAAGCAAGTTGATGCAGAGTTCTCTACCGCCTACGCACAACTGTCTGTAGCAAAGAGTAACGTAGATAAAGCTAAGAGTGCTTATATGCGTTCTAAGAATGAATATGATCGTAAAAAGGAATTATCACTAAAAGGTAATAATATTATTAGTGAAAGTGAAGTCCAAAAAATGGCTGATACTGTGGCAATAAATGAAGCGAGCCTATCAGCATCTTCAGCTAATCAAGTTTCAGCCCAAGCCGTCATTGATAATATTTTACCTGCAAAAAAAGCCAGTGCAATTGAAGTATTAGATAGTGCGATTGTTGATGAAGCTAAACGTACTGTGTATGCCCATATTGATGGGGAGTTACAACAGTTCGCATTGCAACCTGGTGACTTTGTAAATCCAATGATTCGATCTGCCGGTATGATAGTACCTTCTTCTGGTGAAGCATCAGGTAGAGAAGCGGTTCAAGCAGGTTTTAACCAATTAGCAGCCAATGTTATTAACGTTGGGACTTTTGCCGAAATAACGTGTTTATCCAAACCTTTTACTATCATCCCTATGAAAGTAGAAAGTGTTCAAAGTGTTATTGCAACAGGACAAGTTAGAACTAATGAAACCTTGTTAGATGTGCAAGAGCGTGCCCGACCAGGCACGTTAACAGTAAGGTTAGTACCTCTTTACGAAGGTGGTCTTGATGGCGTTATTCCAGGAACAAAATGTGTAGCTAATGCTTATAGCTATCATCATGAATTAATTGCTAGTGGAACACTTAGTACCTCTAAGACAATCTATTTACATATGGTTGATGCTGTGGGGGTTGTGCATGCCATTATCCTTCGTATGCAAGCCTTGTTACTACCGGTTAAAGTATTAGTCTTTTCGGGGCATTAAGCAGTTAATAATTAGTGAATAACTCGTACCATAACACTCTTTTGATTATGTAATAGAGTTAAGTGGAAAACCCTCTTTTATAGAGGGTTTTTTATTGCTTAAATAATACGATTTAACTCTCAGGCTAAATCGTTCTATACTGCCATTCTCGGTGAATGCCGACCTGCTTATTTAGGAGTTAGTATTTGTTGTGTTTTACTAAGAAAATGCCCCATGCGAGTCAAATCGTTATCAGTATTTCCCTTTTCTTTATGTCAATGGTTGCTGTCGCTCAAAAGACGAGTGATATTAAGCAATTCAATCTCGTTGTAGCGCAAGTAGAAGAATTGAAAAAGACTGATTTAGTCTTATCCCTTAAACAATTAACTGCTTTTGAAAATGTACTCGGTGCGCTTACTGTTGAACAGAATTTACTTTATTTCAAACTACTTGCCGAAATACAAATTGAACAAAATAGATATAGCGCAGCCAAAAAAACCACAAGTAAAGGACTCACTATAGGGAAGAGACTTGCTAGCCCGAGTATATTAATGAGTGAGTTATCCTATTTAAGAGGTTTTGCTTTTGAAAGTTTAGGCGATATTCCACAGGCAACTAAAGAATATAAAAAGGGTTTAGAAGCTGCCGAATCACTCCATGATAAAATACAAGTTGCCGTAGGTCTCATCAACTTGGGCGCTATTGCCTATTTAACAGATAACTATAAACGATCATTAATATTGCTAAATGATGCATATAACATCGCTGGGCAAACGGATGATGAAGAGCTTAAAGGTACCGCTAATACGGAGTTAGGCATAGTGTATGCTCATCTAGGACAAGATGAGCAAGCGATGGAATATTATCAACAATCTTATATACACTTCAAAAAGGCGGGTCTGTTACTAGCAGCGCACAATAGTTTACATAATATTGCTATCTCTCATATTCGCAAAAAAAATTATGATCAAGCGATAACGGTTTTTAAAACAATAATCAATGAATCAAATAAAGATACCCCAAGTGACAATATGTTTAATATCTATTCAGGTATGGCCTGGGCGCATCTAAAAAAAGAAGATAGTAATCCTGATGCTGCTTATGAATACTTATTGATGGCTAAACCGTATTTACAGTCCACTGAAAAAATTGACCATCAATTAGGCTTTTATTTTGATGAGGCGAATATTCTATATAAGTTAGGACGACTTGATGAGGCGCTAAATAGTATTGCTCGCATTGAAGAACTATTGGTTAATCACCAGGAAATGCCTCGCAGAAAAAGAAAAGGTTATGTCAATATTACTAACCTCAAAGCAAAAGTGTTTTACAAACAAGAAAAATTTAAACAAGCTTATGAAACAAAATCTAGAGTGATCATTTTAACTGATAGGTTATATGAAAATGAAGATAATCGCTCTATTACGCAAGTCAGGCTTAGACTTGAAAATGAGCAGGCAGATAAACAAAATAAGGTTTTACAGAGTCAACAGATTCGGTATGAAACTAGTTTCAATGAAGCAAAATTAGAAAGTGAACAACAACGGGTATATCTAATCTTAGGTGCTTTACTTGCGTTAGCTTTTGCTTGGGTGTTGATTAAATTAATCCAAAACCAGCGTAAACTGAAAGTAGCTTTGAGCGTAGATAAACTTACAGGTACAGCTAATAGACGCAGCTTAATGGCAAAGTCAAAACAGGCATTTGATTTTGCAAAAAATAAACAAGATGACTTGAGTTTATTGATGATAGACATCGACCATTTTAAAGATATTAATGAAAGGTTAGGTCACAGTCTTGGCGATAAAATTTTAGCTAAAGTGGCCATTCTTTGCCAAGACGGACTCACAGTGAATGATATCTTTGGCCGATTCAATGGTGAAGAGTTTATGGTTTGTTTACCGAAAACAAGCATGACGTCGGCAATGGAAATTGGCGAGAATATACGAGCATGTATCAATAAATACTCATGGCAGTTTAGCCATATCGAAACCGTAAGTGTCAGTATTGGTGTTGCCACTCTTATAGATGATAAGGACTTAATCACCTTAGTGAAAAGAGCAGAGGATCAACTATACCAAGCAAAAGCATCAGGAAGAAACAAGGTGTGTGGCTAATGAAAATTGTCAATCAAATCATTTTGATAATTTTGTTTTTCCCTATGGTCTTCATTTCGATATCTCAGGCGAATGAGCTTGCTAATGTGCCCGCTTTGACAGAAGGAGAAGATAAAAAAACTAGCCTGCTGCATATTCCCCCAACAAGTATGTTACCTATAAACCCTGAGTTACTCTTCTTAATGACTCAATTGAAACAAACAAGTGTTAAGGATCATAAAGTTGAAATAGCTGTTGCGCAATTAACCTTATCTAAAACACCGCTAAATGCCGCAGAGCAATATTTACTTCTAATCGCGCAGGTGTTGTTGAAAGAAAAAGGTCAATTAAAAGAAAAGTCTACCAACAGTATTAATAATCATATCAGCAATGTTATTGCCCTTTTGCAAGAGGCTGAACAATTATCAGACCAAATTTCTGAGCAACAATTAGCGCAACCAGACTTTTTACAGCTACATTTATTGTTGGCTAAACATTATGCGAACCAAGAGGCGTATGATTTAGCATACCTTGAAAAAGAATCGTATTTAAAAAAATATAATGTTTATCGAAAAAACAAACGCTCAGCTATGATTGCCTCTTTAGAACAGTCATATGAAGTTAAAGATAAAAAAGCTAATAACGCTTTAATGGAAAGCCAAAATAAATTAAAAATTCGCCGGGTTGCTGAAGTACAAGATGAGAAAATTGTGCAGCAGTATAATTTCACTCTGATTCTTATAACTGTTATTGCCTTTGTCTTGCTCTTATTTAGACAGTTAAGGATACGCAATAAGCTTGTTCTTTTGACCCGAACTGATGCTTTAACGGGTATAGCAAACCGTAGTACATTGTTCGAACATGGTCAAAAAATGATAACTAACTTTGCAAAGCAGCCTGAAGAGTTATCAATATTACTATTGGATTTGGATCATTTTAAAAAAATTAATGACAATTTTGGCCATCATGTTGGTGATGAAGTTTTAATCCTAGTATCTGGTTTATTAAAAGAAACTATGCGATCTCGTGACATGCTTTCTCGTTTTGGCGGTGAAGAGTTTGTTGCACTATTGCCTTTTGCTGATAGTAATAAAGCGAAAGCTATTGCTATGCGGATTAATGATAAAATTGCACAGTATGATTTTTCATCTTTAGTCTTACAAACTAAGGTTACTTTTAGTATTGGTGTAGCAACCATGACAGATAACCAAATGAGTTTTGATGATTTATTGCATAATGCAGATTTAGCTATGTATCAAGCCAAAGAACAAGGTCGAAATACAGTCGTTTGTCATCAGAATATTTCCGAAGCTCCATCATAAGGTGGCGCAAATACCTTTGCTATTAAATTTATACCTACAAAATCCCACTCTTTGAATGATTAGGGGTATAGACTTGGTATTATTAAAGCTTTTGTTACTTTTATCTATTTTGTCTAAGGTCATAATCAGATAAGCTATAGTCATTAATCTCAGGTTATTTGGGGTTACTTTAGCCAAAGTAAGAACCTTAAAAAATAAAAATAATTAGTCTCGCAATATCAGGAAAATCAATTCATGTCAGATGCGCTCGAATATAGCCTTGATGGAGTAGAACAAGTCCCATTAAGGCGTTTTACTGAAGAAGCTTATTTAAACTATTCCATGTATGTAATTATGGATCGAGCTTTGCCACATATTGGCGATGGCTTAAAACCTGTGCAAAGGCGCATTGTTTATGCAATGTCGGAGCTTGGTTTGTCCGCGACGGCTAAATATAAAAAATCAGCTCGTACCGTTGGTGACGTTTTAGGTAAATTCCATCCTCATGGCGATAGTGCTTGTTATGAAGCTATGGTATTGATGGCGCAACCTTTTTCTTATCGTTACCCTTTAGTAGATGGACAAGGTAACTGGGGTGCACCAGATGATCCTAAATCTTTTGCCGCGATGCGTTATACCGAGTCACGATTATCACGCTTTAGTGAAGTATTACTTTCAGAGCTAGGGCAAGGCACTGTTGATTGGCAGCCAAACTTTGATGGCACTATGCAAGAGCCAATGACGTTACCTGCTCGCCTCCCGCATATTTTACTCAATGGTATTACCGGTATTGCCGTTGGTATGGCAACAGATATTCCACCACACAATGTGCGTGAAGTTGCTGATGCCTGCGTACATTTAATTGAAAACCCTAAAGCAGAAGTAAATGACTTACTTGAGTTTGTTAAAGGACCTGATTATCCTACAGATGCTGAGATTATTACGCCGAAAGCTGAGATTGAAAAAATTTACCAAACAGGGCGTGGTAGCATAAGAATGCGCGCTGTCTATGATGTTGAACAGGGTGATATTGTTATTACCTCTCTGCCTCATCAAGCATCTGGCGGTAAAATATTAGAGCAAATTGCTGGACAAATGACAGCGAAGAAACTGCCAATGGTGGTTGACCTTCGCGATGAATCTGATCATGAAAACCCGGTACGTCTCGTCATCATTCCACGTTCAAACCGTGTTGATGTTGAACAGTTAATGCAGCATTTATTTGCGAGTACCGATTTAGAAAAAAGTTATCGCGTCAACATCAATATGATTGGTTTAGATAACCGTCCAGCAGTGAAAAACTTGCTTACCATCTTATCTGAATGGTTAGAGTATCGTCGTGAAACCGTACGTCGTCGTTTGCAATATCGTTTAGATAAAGTGTTGGCACGCTTGCATATTCTTGATGGTTTATTGGTTGCTTATTTAAATATTGATGAAGTGATTGAAATCATCCGTGGTTTTGATGATCCAAAAGCTGAATTGATGTCACGCTTTGGCTTGTCTGATACTCAAGCACACTCTATTTTAGAGATTAAATTACGTCAACTTGCCAAACTTGAAGAAATAAAAATTCGAGCAGAGCAAGATGAATTACGCATTGAACAAGATTATTTAGAGAAGATCCTTAATTCAAAAGCACGTATGAGTACGCTGATGAAAAAAGAGATCCTTGCTGCAGCAGAGCAATATGGTGATGATCGTCGTTCTCAATTAGTTGAACGTAGCGAATCTAAAGCACTTACCGAAAAAGATTTAGTACCAAGTGAAGCGGTAACCGTTGTTGTTTCTGATAAAGGTTGGGCCCGTTGTGCTAAAGGTCATGATATTGATCCAACGAGCTTGAGTTATAAAGCGGGTGACGGTTACTTGTGTGCCTCAAAAGGGCGAAGTAATCGCCCTGTGGTATTTATCGGCTCTGATGGCCGAGCTTTTACCACTGATGCACATACTTTACCAACCGCTCGCTCTCAAGGTGAACCATTAACAGGACGCTTCAATCTCGCAACAGGGAAAACGTTCGTCCATAGCATAATGTCTGATGACGATGTTCAGTATCTACTAGTGAGTGACGCCGGTTATGGTTTTGTTAGTAGTTTTGGCGATATGGTTAGTCGAAATAAAAATGGTAAAGCATTAATTAGCTTGCCTGAAGCCGCTAAAGTTATGGCGCCTCAATGTATTAACGATTTAGAGAATGACAACTGCCTGACTATTACTAGCGAAGGTCGTATGTTAGTTTTTCCGGTTAAAAACTTACCCGTTCTCAGTAAAGGTAAGGGTAATAAGATTATCAATATACCTTCTGCGCGATCGAAGTTACGTGAAGAGTTCGTTAGTTTGCTTTGTATAATACCAGAAGGTGCGGCAATTACTCTGCATGCAGGCAAACGCAAGCTTACACTAAAATCGGCAGATATTGAGCACTATAAAGGTGAACGTGGTCGTCGTGGTAATAAACTACCTAGAGGCTTACAACGCGTTTCAGCCGTAGAAATTGAATCGGGTGCTATGAATAGCTCTGATGAACAAAATGTAAATGAAGAGCCTAAAGCGAGCGAGTAAAGCTACTATGGTTTGCTCCTAAACGAGTAGTTCCTTTTAATTACATAATAAAAAGGCCAATAAATGATTCACATTTGTTGGCCTTTTTTTATATCAACCGCTGCTAGTGTTCAATCGGGCACATTAGCTACCCAGCAGTAATTATCTACAGTATTAGAACAAACTGCTGGTTGCTATCATTTTTATATTGGCTTGTGGAAAGCTACTACTGGTATAGAGTAAACGGTCTTTAGTCGTAAGGTAAGTAATGCTGTCACTTTGAGAAATAGAGTTCATTGGCAGTCTAAGTAAAGGGATTTGGATTTTTTCTGCTATATCATAAGCTATCAATTGATGGTGATCATCAAAGGTTTGTTGGTAATAAACATGACCTTCATCATAAGTCCATGCGTACAAAGTATTAAAGAAATTACCATCAATTACTTTAGCTACAGCATGGATACTATTGATATTTTTTTGCCACAAACCACGTTTAAGTTTGGTATAAAGTAAAGTATCGCCTGATGTCATTACACCAAAACGGCCACCATCATAAGTCAGGCGTTTAGTACTGGCGTCAGCAATATTAATACTATAAATATCAGTATGTTTATCTCCATAGATGGCTGAGATAATCGCATTATCATCAAATGACCAGTTTGGACGATGATGCTGTACAAAAGGACTTTTCAGTAAGGTAACACGCTCATTTTTTATCGAGTATATATATATGCCATCACCTTTACCTTCTATGAGTGGTGCTAAAAAGGCAATCTTTTGCCCGTCATGTGACCACTTGGGGTAGCGAATAGTTTGCTTTAAATTAGTTAATTGTTTACGTGCACTACCATCGGTTTTTGCAGACCATAATTCATCAAAACCCGATTCATTTGAAGAAAACACTACTAAATCAGTTGCAGGGCTGTAATCAGGAGATTCATAGGTAAAGCTGGATTGTAATACTGGGAAAGGACTACTTGCTATGGCGTCATTAAGTTGCAAACTCATCAGCGAAGAGTTTTCTTTTCGCTCTTGGTAGTATAATTGTTGTGATTGCTTGGCAATGCTTGGGTAACTAAAGCCAGTTAAATCCAATGCTTGGTTTACTCTACTCTCAATATTTATAACATAACCAAATTTATTATCTGCCCGTTGTACAGCAAATGCTAGCCTTTGACTATTGTCAAACCAAGACATGCCAACAACATCTTCTTCACCAAATGTAAGCTGTTCGGTTTTTTTAGTCGCTAAATTAACTAGGTAAATATTTTCACTTAAGCGATTAATTCGTCTCGAAATAGCTAGGTATTTTCCATCAGGAGAAAAGGCCATATCCTGTCTCTTATACACATCTCCGAGCCCACG
>CAJXRC010000105.1 GCA_913058405.1 uncultured Colwellia sp.
CTAAAGGCGTTTCTAATTCCAGCTGAATCATGCATCTTCAAGTGGAACGGGTATAGAACAACTATTAAATTTAATATATAAAAAAGAGCAGACAGCTTTAGCTAGTCACTCTTTTTTGTTTGAATTCTTTATTAACTGAAAAGTTCGCAATATGTAAAAAGATAAAAAATAAGTTTTCTCACTCTCCTTTACGTATTGGGACTTCCTGCTCTTGTTCTTGTTCTAAGTAGTTAAGATGACATAACATATTAATAAAGTTCTGAGCCTCTGTTAAGCTACCAAAACGGCCTATCGCATCTTCATCAGGATCAACAACTTCATAAGAAACTCTTATTACGTTATCATTTCCATCCAGTATATCAACTTGAACCAAATTGAAACCAGACTTACTTAAAAGAGTTTTTCTATTCTTCATACGCAACTCCAGTTGCAAAACTCGGTACAAAAAGCAGTCCGTTCCCTTAAGTATGAGCAACTATGTCAAAAATGCTGTTAGTTTCTAATAAAAGAATTAACGCCATCGCTATAACCTAAGGCAAAAGCTTGATGAATACTTTTTTGTTTACCACTTTTGCTTACATGTGCATCACCCAAACTATCAATATCCAAACTAATAAATTGTTGTAGCAAAGAACCTTGCTCATACCCTGAGTTATACGCACATTGACAACACTTATTCGCTCCCTTAGCATGCAACTGGTGCTCAGCTAAATCTGTAAGTAAACTTTCGTCTATTTGCTTTACATGGACTTTCTTGCATGACACCGAATTATTCATATCCACTATTTTTAACCCACGCGTAACAGCACTTTTATTTTGTACTGAAATAGTATCAACCTCTAGGTCTATATTAGAATTTGAATCTAAGTCTAGCGATAATATTGCGTGCATCTTTACCTTCCTAACCTAAAAAGTATCAGTGTTTTCTGAGAAATCTATTTTTTTTGCCTCAGATAACTATCCCATAACTAATAGTTAAAGAACATTACACGCCATTACAAAACTTCTGACATCGATGAAATATTGAGTAAAACAATTGAACTTTTTTAGTTTCTTGAGAAAAAAAATGACACCACATTACGAAAGTAAAATTTAGATATTTTTGGAACTGAATTTTTGACAAATAAATAGAAATAAAATAACGAATTATTTAACAACAACTTATTAGAAGGGGGATGAGTGAAAAATAGAATAAATAACAATATATAACAGAGTGTAATTGTCTGTCATAGCCTAAAGCGCATCTAGTCTATAAATTTGTACCCAGCTTTGAAGGGAATTAAATCCTTCTTCACGATTACAAATTACTTTTACTTGAACTACATACATCACACATATATCACAAAAATAAATAGGAAATGTCATGAACAAATATATTAAAGCTTTATCTATGGTACTAGTATTAACAAGCAGTGTTTATTTACCAAGCGCTTTTGCAGTGAGCACTAGTAGCTCAACAGAGATGTTAATCACGCTTGCTGAAACCGACCCAGTTTTAGTTGACCGATTAAATGACATTGCTGTAAATGATGCAAAATTACTCAAAAAAATATTAAAATTGGCTGGTTCAGATGCTGATCAGTTAGAAAGATTATTAAATTTAGCTGAGTCAGATCCAGAGACACTTGAAAAACTAGTAAACATTAAAAATGTTGAAGCAAGCCAGGAATTAAAAGTAAGCCAGCCAATGTATTCAACATTTGGAGCTATTGATGACGGTGGCATTAATAGAAATCAATAAGTAACTAATAGTAAAAAATCAAAGTTAAATTGAACAACGTGATGCATTATCATACTTACTCATTAAATCTTTAAATTCATCATCCATGCATAAGTTATCAAACCAAGGAAGGTTAAACCAAACAGCACCAACATTGTTTATAAGTGCTACTTTAACATGATGAATAGCAGAGGCCTCTTCTTTCAGTAAACTGTAAACGATGGCAGAACTATAAGAGACTTCTCCACTTTCAGATGCATGCGCTTGTGCTTTGGTAAGTGCGGCTATCGCCAAATTAGCCTGATTTAACTGGCCATACGCTTGCGCTAAATATGATAAATATTTTACGTCATCTGTTCCTGCTAAAATAGTTACTACTTCTTGATAATAAAAAACAGCTTTCTGTTTATTGCCTAATATGATTTCAATATCAGCTAAGTTTAAAAGTTTGACGGGATGTTTGGGGTTTTGTTCCAAAGCTTTTTTAGCAAACTCTAGTGACTTATCATATTGTTTATTTAACGAATATGCCAAACTTAGATTAGTTAAATCTCTACCATTATTAATGCTATTGACTATTTTTAAATAAGCAGTTATTGCTAAATCAAGTCGACCTTGTAGTAGCCAAATATTTGCTTGTAATCTTATTGCTTTATAGTCATTAGGCACAATTTTTAGCATTTTGTTTAATGAACTTTCTGCTTTAGTT
The DNA here is from genome assembly GCA_913058405.1 of uncultured Colwellia sp. Classification (GTDB taxonomy): domain Bacteria; phylum Pseudomonadota; class Gammaproteobacteria; order Enterobacterales; family Alteromonadaceae; genus Colwellia. The sequence continues at coordinate 2,430 of CAJXRC010000105.1, forward strand.
AAGTCACCCATGCGCCAATAACTAAAGGCTATGTTATATAATAAACTTGAACTAGGACGCAATTTAAAAGCATTAGCATACGAATCAGCTGCTTCTTTATAGTTTCCATTTTTAAAAAACATAAAAGCTTCAAAGCCCAAAATAGTTAAATCATCTGCGCCTCTTTTTTTTGCTTCTCCGACTTGGATCCTTGCTTCAGCCATATTACCTCTATCTGAAGCCAACCAAAATCTGTCTATGGCTGCAAAAACACTGTAACGATACTCAGGTGGTGAATTTTGTAATAAAACATCGAGCTGCTGAAAGTATTTTTTATCTTTTGAATCTAGATATAGATCTAATGCAGCATCCCGATATAAACCATAACCAGCATATAAATAAGGGGAATGAGTTAACAGTGCTTCTAATTGAGTCAAACTCTTTTCACTATAGTTACCATGGCCTTTAATTTGGCTATAGAGTGCTATGTAATCACGATAATCGTCTTCATTAACTGGACGTTGAACTAAGGCGAATTGGTTTACCTCTGTTTTCTCAGGAAAAAGTGAAGCAAACTGTGTTTGGCTGGTACTAAAAACAACATTAAACTTATCAATTGGTGCTAACCAATTTTTCTCAGATTTAACGGATAAGTTATCACTGTTATTTTCATTAACCACCAAACGTGAAAAGCTCACTTTACAGCGGCTGTTATCACATTCTAACGTGGTTGAAATAATATCTGATGCACCCACCGCTTGCCTTAGCTTATTCAAATCATCGGGATATTCTTTGGTAATAGCATTCACTTCACGTTGCGAGATTAAATACATATTCTTGGTATTTATCACTGCTTGACGAAGCGCATCTTCTACTGCTGAAATCACTAAATCTTGCTGCATTGGCGCCATTAATGAGCTATCAACCAACGTAGGTTTTAAAATAACCACTTGTTTAGTTTTAACTTCTTGCGTGCTGTTAAACCAAAGAGCTAAAAATACAGTTAGGCATAGTAAGGCTAGGCTAGCGACTTTAGTAAGGCTTAATTTCAGCCACTGTGTTGCTGGATTATCTGATGCTAGTAAGTTTTGATTACTTTGGCTATTCAGAACACTTTGTTGAACTGGCGCAGTATTTTCATCTTGAGCATACTCGTTACTAGTCACACTCGGTAAGGGAAAACCTGCCAAAGGTAAAGTTTCTTCTTCACTAATTTGAGCTTGTAATAACGCCGTTCTAATATGCTTTAATCTATTTTCGATAGCTTCAGCGGTTAAAATTCGTTGTTCAAGTGGCTTAACTAACATTTCCATTAACAAGTCAGTTAATGCGCTGGGCGCATTAAGCATTAAGTTTTTCGCATGTTCCGGTGTATGTTCACATATTCGTTTGGCAACGTCTGTCGCAGAACCGCCACTATTACCATAGGCAAAGGGATGGCTGCCCACCATTAACTGGTAAGCAATAATACCCAGTGAAAAGATATCACTGCGATAATCCACGGCTTGCAGTTTTATTTGTTCTGGTGACATAAAAAGTAAACTACCGAACTGTAGTGGATTACTTGCTGATGGTTCACTATTTTGGTTTTCATTCGTTGCTAATAAAGCAATGCCAAAGTCAGTGATTTTCAGATGTCCCTGGTCATTTACTAGAATATTACTGGGTTTCAAATCACAATGAATAACATCATTTTTATGAGCAGCCGCTAATCCGGCTGAAAGTTGCTGCAATAAATCCAGCTTTTGTACCAGTGTGGTATAGGCTTCTTGTTGAAACTGAGTCAGCGTTTTACTGTTGAAATACTCCATGACTAAGGAAATATGATCCCCTTCATCATGGACATTGTAAATTTGAATAATATTAGAATGGTTCACACGTGCTAATAAACGTGCTTCTTGCAGAGCGTGATTAACCTCTTCATCTTTAGGTTGATAGGTTAATTCTTTAATGGCAACTTGTCGTTGTAATTGATTATCTTGGGCTAGGTAAACTTTACCCATACCACCTTCACCCAATAATCGTTCACGGCTGTAATGAGGTAACTTGTTATCCATGTAATACCGTAAGAGATACTTTATCTTGACCACGATTAACGATCAGTTCACTACCTTTATAAATCCGATAAAAAACGCCCGCGAAGCGAATTTTTTTACCTTTACGCTCAATTAATTCATCACCATCGCAAGCACCATCAAACATGTCTCTAAATTGTTGTTTAGCCCGACAAACATGTGTATTGAATAACGTGATGTCACACCCTAACTCTTTAGTTAGTGTTTCTGGTAATCGCCAGCCTTGGTTATCGGCATCGATGCCTTGTTTTGCATCTTCATCACGATGTCTAGCCAAACTTAAGGTTAAATAATGATGTGCTTTATTAGCTAAACAGAATTTTTCATTATCAGTTGTTACGTTCAACTCAGTATTTTCTTCATCTAAACTTAGGTTAAAACGATATTTTATTTGATCAACTGATAGTTTAGCTTTGGCCATTAACACAGTATTTTCGGTTAACGGGATCAGCTTTAGCTGCCACTTTTGATTATTGAAAAATAATAAATCTGAATTAGCTACGGGATAAGCACTACCGTCGGTGTCAATAAGAAATTCTTTATACCACTGATCTTTACTCGGCACATAAAACAATGCGATTTCAGGATTTTGCTCTGTAGGAAGTAAATTACCATCGGCTAACACAATAGGCGATTCAGTTACATGCTCACCCGGTTGGGCAATAGGCAGTAGCATATTTTGTGGTGGCATCAGATCTTTTATAACAAAGCCATGGCTTTCACCTGAAGCAAAAAATATGTTATCTCCCACTTTAAGTTTATGCGGATTATCTTTGACTAATTTTTGATTATTGACCCAAGTACCATTATTACTAAGATCGCGTATCAACCATTGGTTATTACTCCATTCAACAACTGCGTGAATGCGAGAAACTTCCTGAGCATTTATAACAGTATCGACATTAGTCGGTGAGCGACCAAAACAATGACACGCATTCAAATAACTTAATGCTTCATCTTTATTATTTAGATTTAAAATAGCAGCCATATGATTATTATTGATACGTTAAGTAATTACGGAGATGCAAAAATGCATAGATAATATGATTGTATATAAATACAAGAGACTCTTCTAGTAGGATGATAAGTTATATTCTCCGAAGAAAAAGTAGTGTAAAAGCACTGTTTGATAATATTCATCTAGAATACAATAGATTAGCCTAAAACAAGTGACCGTCAGATAACAAACTGACACAAATTGAAATAAAAAAATTGCTTAAAAACATCAGATAACTAACTAATAAACAACTAATAAACGTCTGAAGCCACCTGTTTAAAACGTAAGGGCATAAAAACCCATCATGTTCATCTTATAAAAAATAATGCTAAGTGTTTGTTATTCTTAACAACCACATTAATTAACGATAATAAAAAATCAATACTTTTAAACACTAATTTATAGCCAATTTTCTAATTAAAGTCCAAGTGTATAAAATTACTACCTATATCAATATTTATCGCTATTTTCCTGTTACAATTACAGCATCTCAGTAGTAACTTTATATTGACTTTATCATGGCTAAAAAAGAACTCACCATAAGAGAAAAAACCATCTTCGACGGAATTTTCACAAAATATTTCTTAAAATTTATCTTCAGTCTGTGGTTTAAAATCGCAGGATGGAAACTTTGTAAAACTGCGCCAGAAGGTGCAGGTGTTGCCATTGCTGCACCTCACACTTCAAACTGGGACTTCGTTTACGCCTTAGGTGCTGCAATTTTACAAGACGTAAAAATTTACTTTTCGGTAAAAGAAAGCTTATGCCGAGTACCATTATTAGGTACTTGGATGATGTATCTTGGTGCCATTCCTATCAATCGCTCAGCAAAAGGCGTAGGCCAAGTTGAGCAGATAAAACAGTTTATCAATAGCCAAAAATTGAACCGGGTATTTTTCTTGTTTACTCCTGAAGGTACTCGCGGTCCGGTTCCAAAATGGAAATCAGGCTTTTACCATGTTGCTCTAGGTTGCGATCTACCTATATTTTTAGCCAAGGTTGACTATCTAAGTAAAGAAGCGGGGGTTTTTCACACGTTTAAATTAACAGAAGATAGAAACAACGACATAAAAGCAATTCAAGCTTCTTATGAAAGCATTCAAGGTAAGTTTCCATTAGATCAATACCCTGCATACAAAGGCCGTATGCCAAAAATATCTGAAGCTGAAGCCAAGATAATCAAGGCAATGTATTCGTTTAAAGGCGTAGCCACAAAGCTTGAAATCACTACCAAAGCTAGATTGGGTGAGTTATCAACTACAATGCTGGACTACTTAATTGATAAAGGTTTGTTAGAGAAAAATGTAGATAGCGATAAAAATGGCGAACCTAGTTATCAATTGACTTTTGCAGGTCGTGGCTGTTTTTTACATTTATCCCCTAGCGTTTAATTTCCCCTTAGTTAAACTAAGCGCTAAATAACTTAATCTAAAGTTAAATAGAAAGGCCCTGTTTATCCATTTCACATCGGATAAACAGGGCCTTTTAGTTTTATTCGCACCTAAGTAGTTGGGCTATAGATAAAAAACTTAACTCGCTTATTCACTGTCAGGTTTGACAAATACTACGCTGGATAATGGCGGTACAATAAAACCTTTTACCGTAACTTTACTTTGTTTAACCACTTCATCACTGCCCATTTTTTGGATCGGGTGTAATTGATATCCGTGAGTGCTAGTAGAATCAAAGTCCTCTTTAAAGTTATAGTTAAATGTCTGTGTTTTATCACTGGTATTGAAGATAACCAGTAAACTTTGATATTTACTGTCTACAGCTTCACCTTGCGTATCATCGATTTTCATCACTAATAAGCCAATTTTCTGCGCTGATAAATTGCCCCCCTGCTTTGATGCTCCTGTATTAAGAAAGCTTACTTTATCGATAATGCTCTGCTCTGTGGTTAGCCTAAATAATGGGCTACTCATGCGTATAGCTAACATATCGATAAACGCATTACTGCTACGCTGAATTTGCTCAGCGTTAACTTGATCACGTCCTTGGTGCCCGGCAAGTACTTCTTTTATCAACGGCCAGTTGTCTTTATCTTTTTCGGCGGGAGGTAATCCAACATTATAGAAGTTATCTTGCTTGGAAAAATCAACACGATTAAACCAATCGCCATAATCATAACTGTCACGAAGAAATGACTTAGAGCGCATAAACTCTGACCCCATATGAATAAAAGGGATACCTTGTGCGAATAAAGCAAAAGACAAACTTTGGGTATGCATTCTCACTCTATTCTCAGTTGAAACACCAAATGGTAAGCGGTATTGGCTATTATCCCAAAGCGTTTGGTTATCATGCTTAGAGACATAGTTGATAGTGTCCGCTGGATCTAAAGCATAGCCCGTAGGCTGGTCACCGTAAGGAATATCTTTACCTAAGATAGTTTCATCATTAACACTTTTTAGCGGGAAGTTAATTAAGTTACCTGCTAGGCCAATGCGCAATTGATCCATGCGTAAGGCATAGTCAGCTTGCATTTTTGTTTGATCTTGATTTTCATTTGGGAGGGTTAATAGACCATTTCCTACGCCCTGAGAGTCTCGCGTATTATTACCGCCACCACGAACCGCATCTCGTAATCTATCTGAAAAAGTTCCTATTTCACTACCACCTAACTCTAACTGGCTGGCTTGAATAAATTGACTATTACTCGCCACCTCTCCAAAATTCCAACCTTCTCCGTAAAAGTAAGTATCGCTGTCTACTTGGCGCACAGCTTCTCTTGCAACCAACATTACATCTTTTGGTTGATGTCCCATTAAATCAAAGCGAAAACCATCTATTTTATAATCACGCGCCCAGACAACTAACGAGTCTGTCATTAGTTTTGCCATCATTACACGCTCTGTCGCGGTATTATCACAACAAGTCGATTGTTCAATTGCACCGGTTATAGGGTCTAATCGATGATAATAAGTGGGCACTATTTTATCTAATACTGAATTTGGCTCTAAGCCTGCTTGATGAGTGTGGTTATACACCACATCCATAATCACCCTAAAGCCCAAACCATGCAGGCTTTGAACCATCTCTCTAAATTCAACTAAGCGTGATACACCTTTAGCATCAACGGCATAGCTACCTTCTGGCACAGTGTAATGAAAAGGATCATAACCCCAATTGTAGTCATCAACTTCACGTAACTCACTCACCAATTGCTGTTCTTGCTCTCCTTCAACGGCATAACTCTGTAATAATGACTTTATTGACTGCTTTTCATCGTAAGGTTGCTGACATAGGCTGATATTTTTTGTAATAGCACAAACTTTGCCCAGATTATCATCTATATCAAGGTGTTTACTGTCATCTTCATTGACCGTCGCTATATCAAAAGCAGGTAATAAATGAATATTATTTAACCCTGCAGCTTGCAGGGCTTTTAAATGTTGAATGCCATCTGAGTTTTTCTCACTAAAGGCTTTATATTTTCCTTTAAAACCAAAATCACTAAGGCGTTGTTCATTTGCACTAAAATCACGAATATGTGTTTCATAAAAAACATTATCTTCAACATTTTTTACAGTTGGTACTTTCTGCGCTGTCCATTTTTCAGGTTGAGTAACCGCGTCATTTAAATCAACAACCTGTGAGTACTCACTATTAACAGATAAGCTTAAAGAGTAAGGGTCAGTGACAGATAGAGATTCAATTCTCTTTGATGCAGGATGATAAACATCAACTTGATAGCGATAATATGCGTAACTCGCTCGGTTATCTGATAATACTTGCCAAATTCCCGTACGAGTATCTTCGACCATTTCAAGCTTGCCATCTGACATAGCTTGTAAGTTATCATCAAATAGTTGTACAGAAACTTTTTGTGCTGTTGGTGCCCACAGTTTAAAATTAACAGTAGTATGAATGCCTTCACCTTCTTGATTACTGACAATGGTTGCACCTAAATCAGTTACTTCATCAGCATCATTTTCATCCTTAGTATAAAGCGCATCAATAACGCCACCGATTTGCACATAAGCAACTTCTTGAGCTTTCTTATTGCCATCAATATTTACGTCAACAGCTACAACCATGATCTGTTGTTTTAACCAATGCTTAGCTTGCTCTGGTGTTAACTGTACTTTAAATGCTTGAAAGTTAGCTAAATGAGTAAATTTTATCTCGATATTTTCGGGCAATATAGTCGGTGTTAAATCAATGGCATCAAAACCTGCTGTTTTTTTACTCAACAATTGATATTGGTATTTATTAACAGATTTAGGCAAAACTAATAAGTCAGTAGCTAACCAATGAGCTGAACGATCACTCGGTAAACTAGCTAAATCTTTGGCCTTAAATAGGCTTTCTTTGATGTCATTAGTTTTGATTGTTACCTCAACGCTTTGTTGCGCTAGCTCAGACGATTGAGTAGGTTGTTGAGCCGATTGATTTACTTCTCCACAAGCACTCACTAACAAAGTGGTAGAAAGTGCAAGAAAAACTGCGCAGCTAGAGCTTGAGATAGAATGATTTAAAGAAGAAACTTTCATAATAAACGAGTCGTTAAAATTGTTATGGATAATAACTTACGCGTTCAGAGATCAGATAAATACTAGTTTTAACATCTTACATACGTATTCAATATTTATCCCTCTTATCAATCAAAAAAAGTATCCACTTAAGTTGGCTTTACTGCTCTATCAAGCCAAGTTTTTGATGGCGACTCCCCCATTTCTTTGAGATAAGCTTTAACAAATTCAATGAATACTTGAGTTCGCTTGGGCAGATCTTTTCGTTTGGGATAAACAATAAATACTCCCGAATTAGGGAATTCATCAACTTTAGCTACGACCTTCATTTTGTCCTCCATGACAAGCGCTTTAGCGTTAAAATGTGGCATAAGACAAAGACCTAAACCTTCAGCACACATCCTTGCCATTGCTTCTCCATCATCAACAATGGTTACCCGTTTAGGTTCAACATGAATATTTCGGCCTTGATAGGTGAAATTTATCGGCATAGTTTTACCTGTTTGTTTAAAACGAAATAAGACCCAGGGCAAAGCAGCGAGTTCTTCATTAGAAATATCAATATTTTGGATTATTCCTAAATCGTCACTGCCACTACTATTACTAGCACATACACTCTTTAAACTTTGATTTTCCTGACCTTTAGTACTCATGCAGAGAACGAATGGCATCGGGGACAACTTTTGTGCCACCAAGCGGCTATCGTTTAAGGTACCACTTCGAATAGAAATATCGACTGCATCACTTATCATATCTACATATTGATCATTAAAACTGACCTCTAACTCGATTTCTGGATAGGTCATTTTAAATTGGCTCAACATCGGCAGCATATACACACGCCCATATGATACCGGTAAGTTGATTTTAAGCGCACCACTGTAACTATTATTGGCTGATTTAAGTTCGTGTTCACACGATTCAAGTTGTTGGTAGAGAGAGCCCACAGTATCGGCATACTTCTGACCTGCAGAAGTTAAACTTAATTGCCGAGTAGAGCGATAAAGCAATTGCAAACCGAGCTGCTCTTCTAATCTTTTAATCGCTTTGCTGACTGTTGAGGGGTCTGTTGCATGCTTTTTAGCTGTTGCAGAAAAGTTACCCGTTTCAATAGTCGACATAAACAAAGCGATGGTTTTAAATTTATCCATGGTGATCTTATTAACAAATCAATTAATGAATTATATTCACTAATATAATTCATTATCGGCACTTCTGATAATAATTGTTTGGCGTAAACTAAATCTCATTGAAAAACTCACTTTCAAAACTTATTAATAATTCAATAAATTACCATTACAAAGTCAGCTTAAAACAGTTATCTGTAACTAAGTCACCTTTAATTACCTAAAACAAATTACCAAGAGATCCCTTATGTTTATGCTCAAAAAACTACTAATATCCATTACCCTCACATTATTTATCAGCGCAACTTCTTTGGTACACGCGAGCAATCTGTCGAAACAATTATTAACTATGCCAATGACTCTGACCACAGGGGAAGTGGTTACCTTGGCGCAATATCAAGGTAAAAAGTCAGTCTATTTAAAATTCTGGGCTACCTGGTGCAAACCATGTATCGAACAGATGCCCCACTTTGAACAAATTAGTCAGCAACATGGAAACGATTTAGCCGTCATCGCCATTAATTTAGGCATAAATGATAATTTAGCGGCAGTAAAAAAAGTACAAGAAGAATTTAATCTATCGATGCCCATGGCTATAGATAGCAAGGGCGATTTAGCGCAAGCGTTTAGATTGCTTGGCACCCCGTATCACCTATTGTTTGATAAACAAATGAACTTAGTGCACCTAGGCCATAAAGCAGATTCTGTACTTGATAACAAAATTGCCCTTATCAGCGCCACCAAGGAATTAGACTTACTTGCTGACACTGCCATTGCCGAAACTGAGAAACCGCTGGATTTGGATCTTGATGACACTAAAACACACGCTTTTTTATTTACGGCTACTTGGTGTGATTGGTACTTTAAAGACACTCGCCCCACCGCATCACAGCAATGCATCGCGGCACAAAACTCAGTCAACAACTTATCTGAACAATTCGACGAGTTCGCATGGCAAGGCATTATTTCAAGACTTTGGACTGGTCCAGCTGAATTAGCTAATTACACAAAAAAACACCACGTTAAACATCCCATTGCGATTGACGTGAGCAACAGCATGTTTCATCAGTACGGCATTAAAGAATTTCCGAGTTTAGTGGTGGTAAAAAATGGTGTGGTTATATTAAAAACCTCTGACTTCTCTCAACCCGAATCGTTAGCAAAACAATTATCTAAACTGTAAATAAGATTAGTACTCACAAATATAGAACGTATTTTCAATCAAATTGTAGGTTTATTGAGTATTACCAGTCAGATTACCCAACGAACCTATATTTATTACCTAGCTATCCAACCTTCATTGTAACTCTAAGAATAAACGTTATTTATTCCTGAGATTATTACTGATATTGGAACGACTCTGCAGGCTATTTTCCATCACCTCTGTACTTGACACTAATTGCACAGTTTCTTGCTAGTAATTTTAATTCAAATACTCCATCCATCATGTATGTGCCTTTTTTATGCTTTACATAGTTGCTGAACGCTATGTAACACGTAAAATATACCTTTAGAAGATGACTTGTTTATTTTTGAACCAATCGTTGCATACGTATTCAATGAGTAAAGAAGACTAAGCTAGGCTCTGAATACGTATGCAACGACTATCCATCAGTAATTTGCCCCTTTATATTAAAGTTGTTCACAAATAATAACCAATCGATACATGTGACCACATAACTACATTCGAAAAACACAAACATATAATTATTAGGTTAAACGGAAATTAGCTTATAAAATTAATCATGGATGGCTAGGGGAGAATATTCAATGCTACATTTTAAACCAAGCAAAATGACGTTAGCTTTACTTTCAAGCGGCTTAATGGCATTAAGCACTGCAAGTTTTGCTGCAGAAGAAACTAGAGCTGCAGAAAAAAACGCAGAAGAAGAAGTTGAAGTAATTCAAGTAACGGGTATTCGTGGAAGCTTACAAAGAGCACAAGCGATTAAAATGAGCTCAAACTCAATTGTTGAAGTTCTTTCTGCTGAAGATATCGGTAAATTACCCGATACCAGTGTTGCCGAATCATTAGCCCGCCTTCCTGGTGTAACAGGTGAGCGTCGTAACGGTCGTACTAGTGGTCTATCAGTACGTGGTTTCAATGAAAACTATATTGGTACTTCATTAAACGGACGTGAATTACTCGGTATGGGTGATAACCGTGGCGTAGAGTTCGATTTATACCCGACTGAAATAGTATCTAACATTGTAGTTTACAAAACACCTGAAGCTGGCCTTATAGCACAAGGCATTGGCGGTACTATTGATTTACAAACTGTAAGTCCATTAAATTCAGATGCTTCGATGACACTTAATGCTGTCTACGAACAAAATGAAAAAGATTCAGCCAACCCTGATTATGATAACAACGGTCATCGTTTATCGTTCAACTATGTCGACCAATTTATGGACGATACCTTAGGCCTAGCTTTTGTTGTTTCTAATCAAGAAACACCTCGTCAAGAAGAGAACTTCCGTGGCTGGGGTTATGCTGATGTTGGTTATGCAAGTTGTGATGATAACGGTGAAAACTGTGTAAAAAAACAAGATTTAAACGGTAATGATATAGATCCGGCTACAAAAGTTTTAGGTGGCCATGATTCATTTGCCCGCTCTGCTTTGATGGAACGTAGTTCAGTCGCTGCAATTGTTGAATATCAACCTAATGACCAACTTAGCGTTAAATTCGATGCCTTATATATAGATTTTAATGAAAGTGATGTTCGTCGTGGCCTTGAAGAAGGTGGCCCTGTATGGGGCGGTGTCAATTACGATGTTGCATCAATTGAAAATGGTTTAGTTACTTCAGGCCAATGGGACGGTTTCCATTCAGTAGTTCGTAATGACGCCAGAACACAAGAGTCTGAACTAACTACCTTTGGCTTAAATGTTGAATATGCCTTAAATGATAATTGGTCAACCGTGTTAGATATATCAACAGGTGATGTTGATAAATCAATCATCGATTTAGAGAGCTATTCTGGTACTGGCCGTGCAGGCGTTGATGGGCGTCCATCAGCTGCTCGATCATGGGAAATGACTTCAACAGGCGTTATGTATAGCGCTCATCCAACGCTTCCAGGCGTTGACTATACTGATGAAAGCCTTATGCGTCTTGCTGGTCCTCAATCATGGGGTGCACCTGTTATTGGTAGTGATGCACAAGATGGTTTTGTTAACCGCCCTGTATTTGAAGAAGAATTAGACAGTGTTCGTTTTGAAGTTAACGGTGTAGTTGAATACAGTATTATTAGCGGTATCAGCATGGGCGTTAACTACTCTGAACGTAGTAAAAGCAAAATCAATGAAGGTGATTACCTAACATCTCCAGAATACCCGGGTGCAGGAGCTATTCCTGATGTTTTAGGTGTTGCAGGTTTAGACTTCATTGGTATTGATGGTGTCCTTGCCTACGACAGTTTAGGTTTATATAAAAGTGGTTATTATACCGCAACAGAAGCCTCTTTAGTGCAAACTGACCGCTTAGGTGATACCTATACCGTTGAAGAAGAAACATTAACGTTATACGCAAAGCTTGATTTTGAGGCTGATTTTGCTGGCATCTACATGACAGGTAACTTTGGTATTCAATACATTGACGTTGACCAATCATCAACAGGTTTTGAAACGTATGAAAATAAAGATGCTTATGTGGTATCAACAGCAGTAAGTGGCGGCGCTTCTTACTCTGATGTACTACCGACATTAAACTTGAATTTTGAAATTGCTGAAAATCAATTTATTCGTACTGGTTTATCAAAAGTACAAAGTCGTCCTCGTATGGATGATATGCGCCCAAATTCACGTGCGACTTTTGCTTATAACGATAATCAAATTCAAAGTTCAAACCCACAAAACGGTCCATGGACAGGCAGTGCTGGTAACCCGATGTTAGAGCCTTTAACAGCAAACCAGTTTGATCTTTCTTATGAAAATTACTTTGCTGAGGATGGTTATTTTGCAGCAACTTTTTTCTATAAAGATTTAACTAACTGGCATAGAACTTCAGATGAACTAACTGATTTCTCTTATGCTTATATCCCTGAGATACATAAAGATTCTAATGGTGATGCTCCTGCAACGTTGAATGGTTTTGTTAGTACTCTGTCTCTTATACACATCTCCGAGCCCACGAGACCGTACTAGATCTCGTA
>CAJXRC010000106.1 GCA_913058405.1 uncultured Colwellia sp.
ATCTACACTATCCTCTTCGTCGGCAGCGTCAGATGTGTATAAGAGACAGAGTTATGCCCTTGCGGAGATAAAGGACTTTGCTCACTTTGAATACCAAAAACCACATCAAATAAAGCCGGAGCCATTGGGTTTGTTGTTATATCACCTGTTTCTAAATCCGTTATATTCATAACTCGACTTGAGGTTTTTTCTTCACTGGTAAAACGTGCACCTAAGGTTAATGTTAACGCATCGGTAAAGTGATAACGCCCTTGGAAAAAGGCAGAGAACATATCAGTATCTAATTGGTAATTACGGCCAGCGCCTTGGCCAGTAAGAGGCGATAATGCCCCACCAGATAATGAACCTAACACACTGTTGCTTGGTATTTTGATATTGTCATCAAAGCTCAGTTCACTGGTTTGATAAAAAAGTCCACCTAACCAATCAAACTTTTCGCCTACGGGAGAAACCAAGCGAATTTCTTGACTAAATTGTTCGTATTCCTCATCGATGAATACTGAGAAAATAGGGGCTGCAGTATAGTCACAATCACAGGTTTCAACAAAATCGTATGAAACAAAGCCTGAAACAGAGGTAAGAGTATAATCGCCTAATTTGAAGTTAGCCGTTAAGGTCGCATTGTCTAAACTATTGTTATTACTCTCTTCTGCATCAGCTTGACGCTCATAATTCAATTCACTATCAGATATCGCATCAGGATGTCCTAAAGCGCCTAATATTTGACTAAATGTTGCACCAGGGATAGGCGATCCTGCCAATGAAGGCTCATCTTTAATTACTTCAATTTGGCGACCAGTACCATCAAACTCATCATGCTCTATTTTGAATAAAAAGTTCATGGTATCGCTTGGCTCCCATAACAAGCTCAAACGAACAGCAGTTTCTTCTCTAATGGTTTCATCCCTGTCTTTAAACGTATTTTCTATATAACCATCTTCTGAATAGTCTCGAACAGCTAACCTTGCTGATAAGGTGTCCGTTAAAGCACCTGATACCATGCCAGTGTATTCAGTTGCATTAATAGTCGGTTGATACTGTAAGCCAAGATGAATTTCGGTGTCTTGTGTTGGTTTAGCTGAGGATAAGTTAAGCGCTCCTGCAACAGAGTTTTTACCAAACATAATTGACTGAGGTCCTTTTAAGACTTCAATCCTTTCTAAATCAAGGAAAGGCATACGCAGCAACTGTTGTCGACCATAGTGTATACCGTCGATGTATTGTCCAACCGATTGCTCGAAGCCCTGGTTATTGCCAGTACCAATGCCACGGATAAACATTTGGGTACTTATTCCTGTTTCTGTCATATGAAGATTGGGAACGGCATATTGCAAATCATCAATTTTTTCGATGCTTTTTTCTTTTAAATCATCTGAACTAAGTACGTTCATCGAGATAGGAGTTTCTTGAGCGTTTTCTGATCTTTTTTGTGCTGTTACTTGAATAACCTCTAATGCCATTTGCTCTTGCGCGGTTGCAGCATTAATTGCTAAAGCACAGGCGCTTAGGGCGAATACGCTTTTTATTGCTTTGTTCTTCATGTTATTTCACTCTCTTATTATAATTTTTATTAAGGTCTTTTAGCTTTTACATAGGATTTAGCTAGGAGTGTGATTTTGATACAAAGAAGAAAACGCTTAACGATGAACGCTGTTACATTGAGCAAAACCAACACAATAAAGTTAAAAAGACCCTGATAATATAAAGAGGAGTGATAGTGAAAATAAGGTGATAATCGGTCAACTTTAAGTGAAAAGCGGTCAATATGTGGTTAACTGGTGTGAAATAATAAAAAGAGAAATAATGATATGGTTCACCAAAATAGTTTACCTGTTAATTTCACTGGTCAAGTATTTGCTCATAAACTTAACTTTATTTCGACTACATTGTCAGCGCGCGGCATTGATTTATCGCGTTTATTACAGGGAACTGATATTGAAGCCTACGGATTAAATAACCGTGAATATCAAATTAACAAGGAACAAATAGTCGCGTTTTATCGCAATGTTGTGGCATTAGATATGCCAGGTATTAGTTTACTACTGGGCTCAGCGATAAAACCTAAAGATTACGGGTTATACGGTTGTACACTTTTATGTTGCAAGACTCTGCGTTCAGCACTCGAATTTTCTATTCGTTATCATAACTTGGTGACTAAAACCGTTAATATGTCACTTCACCATGACGATAAGTCGGGACAGTCGTGTTTTCGCTTTGAAGATCTTTTAATTGAGAGTGATTTAGTTGAATTTAATATAGAGCTTCAATGTGCCATCGTTTTGTCTTTGGTTAGAGATTGTGTCGACTGCGACATTTTCTCTTTTGAAGCCTTACGGTTTAGTTTTGATAAACCCACTCATCATCGAGGTTACGAAGAGTTTTTTGGTTGTCCAATCAGTTACGGTAATAAGTATACTGAATTTGTTTTTAATGATGATAAATTGTCTTTGAACACCCCAAGAAGTAATCCTTTTGCTATGCCTTTGTTACTCAGTCAATGCGATACCGTTTTAAATTCTGTGGTAGCAAAGAATGAATTCTTAATCACTATTAATAAATGGGTAGCTGAGAATATGCACAAGGATCTTTGTGCTGAAAATTTGGCGAGTGATTTGTACCTTACTCCGAGAACCTTACGCAGAAAATTATCTGAGCAAGGGACTAGTTTTAGGGATATTGTGAAAGAGTTACGCTGTAGTGCTGCTAAACAGTTAATAACTGAGACTCAGTTAACAATTGAGGACATTGGTTGTTCTGTTGGATTTAATGACGTATCTAACTTTAGAGCAGCTTTTAAAAAGTGGACCGGGCATACACCTTCAACCCTAAGACAAGTAAACTAATTATCAGCAATCACTGAATCAACTTAACGGATCTATGCAATAATTACTTATGTTCTTTTTTCTTGCTAACTATATGTAAATCTTGGTTGTTATTGTTATCAAATATTTGATAGTGTGGATATTACTAAGTGTTAAAAAACTACTCGGCTCTGGACATTACAGATTCATTTTAGAAATATGCTGTGATGGGTAGTCTATCCTTAAGAGGTCTTTTACAAAGTTAGTACCTCGCAATGCTTATACGGTTCTTATAATTATTTTTGTCAAGGTTAAGGAGTTAGTGATGCCCGCAAATAAACACAAACGAAAAGCGACTTCTCATGTTAAAACGACTTCTCTAAAATCAACTCAATCCTCTGGACTGATATCTTCCCATCCAAAAGCCTTTGTCATGGGGGGATTGTTCTTTGTTGCTTTGGGTTTATATCTTTTAGCGTTCGAGTCTCAAAATAACGCCATGTTTGGTGTTGCCATGCTTTCTCTTATAGCTGGCGGTGCGACAACAATTTATGCAAACTTTACGGTATCGAGAAAAAAGTAAATTAATGCAGCAAGGGCTGATGCAATGCCCTTTACCTTCTTTAATAAAGCTCAAGTGAACTATTGTCTATTTATACAACTTTCTGCTTTAAATTTAAGCGGCGTTACAGCTACCAGCTTCAAAATTCACCCTGTTTTTGTTTTTATTGTAATTGTATGATTTTTAACATTAACGTTTGTTTTTTGAACGTAATTTGTTATTCCTTGCCAACGTTTAAAATTGTTACATTATTTACACCAATAATAGCGCTAAAGAGTAGCATTCTGTCTCACTTTAGATTAAATTTGCCGCCTTAATTTACTACAGTTAACAAGAGCGCCTTATGTTAGAAAATACTCTCCCTCAACTCGAACAACTGATTGAAGATATCATTGCAAAAAATAACCAGCTAAAAAACCAAGTAGCTGAACTTGAGCAGCAAAAATCATTGTTGCTTGACGAAAACGAAACTTTACAACTTGAAGCACTTGACGGTGAAGAAAAGCAAAAACAAACCAACAATGTATTAACCGGCTTATTAGGTAAATTACAAAGTGTAGAAGAGGTTAATTAATGATTGCTGAAGACTCTAAAGGTATCAGCATTGAAATTATGGGCAAACAACATCAGTTTAATTGCTCAGCTGAACAAGCAGAGGATTTAAATCAAGCAGCTAACAGCCTTGCTGTTATGTGCGAAGACATTAAGAAAAAAAATGGTATGGCTAATAGCGAGCGTGCTTTATTGGTAGCGTCAATTAATTTAAGTTATTCACTGTTAATAGCGAATAATAAACTTGAACGTTATCAGCATGGGCAAGATGCGTTAATTTCCACACTTAAAAGTGCGTTATACCAATCGGATCAACTGTCGATAAGTGATCAATAAGTTATCCGGTTAGTATTATATACCCGTTCCACTTGAAGATTCATGTTTCAGCGGGTATTAACGTTGTGATTTCTTCAGTATTGCCGTTATTTTTATGTAAGCTAACAGTAATATTGAAGATTTTATGTCTAGGTATTCTGCCTCTAGATAACTATGTTTAAAGACATGTTGTTCAGTTAAATGGTATCTAGTGACATTTAGTTATCTTATTTAGGAACATTTTCATTATGGCTGATGCCAGCATTGAATTTAAAGGTACAAGTTTTACCCTATCAGTTTTACATATAAAAACATCCGAATTAGCCGATATTCGTGCTGACTTAGTAAAAAAAGTGGCCCAAGCGCCTGACTTTTTTTACCTTGTTCCTATCGTGGTCAATATTGAACAACTCGATTGTTCAGTTGATTATCAAGCGGTCAAAACATTAATAGAAGAACTTAAATTTACCTTTGTCGGCTTTACCGGCGCGGTAGATAAAGAGCAACGCAAGCTTATTCGGGACCTTGGCTTTTCTTTCGTTAATACCAGCAAAACAGATCACTCACAAAAAGCGGCTATTTCACAAGAAGCAGTAGCAAAAGAAATTCAAGCGACGGCTGTTGTTCCTGAAGGCAATTTATACACAGACAAAGTCCACCGAGGACAGATTCGTTCGGGTCAGCAAATTTACGCAAAAGATCAAAACCTCGTGGTCATTGGCTCTGTTTCAGCAGGTGCGGAAGTGATTGCTGACGGTAATATACATATCTATGGCTCATTACGCGGTCGAGCAATTGCTGGAGCAAAAGGGCATCATAAAGCGCAAATATACTGCCAAAATCTTGAGGCTGAACTGGTTTCTATTAATGGTAATTATTGGCTGAGTGAGTCAATGGAGCAACACTGGGGCTCTCCTGCATTTATTAATTTGACTGATAGCGAATTGACGTCATCAAAACTTATTTAATTATTAACTTATAAAGGATGTTCGGTCTATGGCACGAATAATAGTGGTTACTTCAGGCAAGGGTGGTGTTGGTAAAACAACATCAAGTGCTGCGATTGGTCTTGGTTTAGCGTTGAAGGGTCATAAAGTTGTCTTAATTGATTTCGATATTGGTCTACGTAATCTTGATCTGATCATGGGTTGTGAACGTCGAGTAGTATACGATTTTGTTAATGTGATTAATGGTGAAGCAACCTTGAATCAGGCATTAATTAAAGATAAACGTGTTAGCAGTTTATCTATTTTACCTGCTTCACAAACACGTGATAAAGATGCATTAAATAAAGAAAATGTAGGTAAAGTGCTTGAAGAACTAGGTAAAAGTTACGATTTTATAGTATGTGATTCACCTGCGGGCATTGAAGCTGGTGCGATGATGGCACTTTATTATGCTGATGAAGCGGTAGTAACTACCAATCCAGAAGTGTCTTCAGTACGTGATTCTGATCGTATTTTAGGTATGTTGGCGAGCCGCTCGCGTAGAGCTGAACTTGGCTTAGATCCAATAAAAGAGCATTTATTGTTAACCCGTTATTCACCTAAACGTGTGGAAGAAGGTGAAATGCTTAGCGTAGAAGATGTAGAAGATATTCTTTCTATACCACTGCTAGGTGTTATTCCAGAATCACAAGCAGTTTTAAAAGCTTCTAATGCCGGTGAACCTGTCATATTAGATACTGAAAGTGATGCGGGTAAGGCATATCAAGACGTTATTGATCGTCTTTTAGGTGAAACCGTTGAATTCAGGTTTTTAGTTGCCGAGAAAAAAGGCATTTTCAGTCGTATGTTTGGAGGATAACATGGCACTTTTAGATTATTTTTTACGTAAAAAAGAAAAGCAGGTAACAACGGCTTCAAAAGCTAAAGAACGTCTGCAAATCATTGTTGCGCATGAGCGTAATAGTCGAAATAAGCAGCCAGATTATTTACCACAGCTCACTGAAGATATACTTAAAGTGCTACGTAAATATATTAAAGTTTCTGATGAGAGTTTTTCGATAAATCTTGATAAAAAAGATGGCGATTTAAATGTGTTAGAACTAAATATTGAATTACATGATGAGCAAAACGTAAGTTAAGTTTCTTTGCGATTGAC
The DNA here is from genome assembly GCA_913058405.1 of uncultured Colwellia sp. Taxonomy (GTDB): domain Bacteria; phylum Pseudomonadota; class Gammaproteobacteria; order Enterobacterales; family Alteromonadaceae; genus Colwellia. The sequence continues at coordinate 6,334 of CAJXRC010000106.1, forward strand.
TACCAACGAGACGGTTTAATTAACTACGTCTTAGTTAATTAAACCGTCTCGTTGGTAGAATTCATTTTTATGCGTGATTAATTTATTAATTCGAACAATTAAGTCAATTCACCACGTAAGCTTTTATCCATTTGCTGGCACATTTCATCATAGCTTAAGTTTTTACTTAACAAATAATGTAATTTGGTTAATGTCGCCTCTAGGGTCATATCATGACCACTGATAACGCCTGTTTCACTCAACGCATTACCTGTCGCATATCCCGACATATTCACCGTACCTTTAATGCATTGGCTACAATTTACTACGACGATACCTTGCTCTTTGGCTTTTCTTAGACAAGCAAGCAATGCTTTATCTTGCGGAGCATTACCAACACCATAGCTTCTTAATATCAGTGCCTTTACTGGTTGTTTTATCACGTTTTCAATAACTTCACTGCTTATACCTGGGTATAAATGAACTACACCTACCGGTTGCGGAGTCATTTTTGACAGTTGCAAAGGTTCAACGTTCTCTACCGAATGAGTAAGAGTACCGGCAACTAACTGAATATTGATACCGGCTTCGAGCAACACGGGCATGTTAGGCGAATCAAATGCATTGAAACCATCGGCATACGCTTTAATACAACGATTACCACGGTAAAGCTTGTTATTAAAAAACAAGCTAACTTCACTAATGGGATAATTGGCTGCAATATATAAAGCATTAAGTACATTAACTTGTCCGTCAGAGCGAAGTTGGCTTAACGGAATTTGTGAGCCGGTTACGATAACGGGCTTACTTAAGTTTTCAAACATAAAAGATAATGCAGAGCTGGTATAGGCCATGGTATCAGTGCCATGTAACACAACAAAACCATCATAGTCATCATAATTTGCTTTAATGTCATCAGCGATTCGTTGCCAATCACTTGGCGTCATATTAGAAGAATCAATTAAAGGCTGATACTCACTGATGGTAAAGTCAGGCATTTCGCTACGATGGAATTCAGGCAGGGCATTAATCGATTCAGTAAGATGGCCTTTGGCAGGTACAAAACCCTGTGTACTTTGCATCATACCAATGGTGCCGCCAGTGTAGGCAACGTAAATTCTTTTTTTCATCATAACTTTGACTACTTATTTATTGCGATAATTTAAAGTGATCGGTATTCATTAATATAAGAAAAAATGATTTATCTGATCGTTTTTGATATGAGTAATATTATATCTTAGCAAGCAGGAAACTTGCTATAGCAGTTATAACAAATGGGCTAATTTACTGTGCAAGTATGGGGTGTTGCTACTTAAAGTAAGAGAGCGTTTATCAATCGATTAACTGATCTAACGGGTATATGTGAGTTAAAAAAGTGAACACCATATAAAAACAAAGCATCAAAGACGTTAGGGCATAAAAAAGAGATAGTTAATTGCTTAACTACCTCTTTAAATTAACCCTAGATTGTACAATCTAGGGTTTGCTTAACCTGTGGTTATTTTAGTTTGCACCACAAGCAATACATAAGGTATAACGACCTTGTGGGTCATTAAACTGGTTCATTAAGCTTAACTCGTCTTTCATCATGGTAATGAACTGTGACAAAGGTTTGCTATTCACTGAATTAGTTGCCAAGTCAATCGCAACGTTTTCTTCATTAGCTGAGATCAAGCTTACCAAGGTTGAAGATTGGCCTAGTAACTGTTGCATGATTTTATTACGTGACGATTGCTCTTTTTCAATCAATAAGGTGTCGTATTGCTCAAGTTTTGCTAACGTTGCAGCAGCAACAACAGCATCAGTCAAATTACCTAGTTCATCAACTAAACCGAGTTCTTTTGCTTTTTTACCAGACCAAACACGTCCTTGGGCAATTGCATCAACTTCTTCTAATGTCATATCGCGATTAGTAGCAACAAGTTGTATAAACTCTTGATAACCTCTGTTGATTGATAATTGGAATAAATTGGACATACCTGGAGTCAACGCTTGAGTCGGTCCAAATCCAGCAATATCAGTAGTACCAACACCGTCAGTATAAATACCCATTTTGCTTAATGAATCTTCGAAAGTCATCATCATGCCGAAAATACCTATAGAGCCAGTGATAGTAGAAGGCGCCGCGTATATTTTATCTGCTGGGGCTGAAATCCAGTAACCACCTGAGGCAGCGTAAGTTCCCATTGAAGCAACGACAGGTTTGCCTGCTTGTTTCAATAACTCAACTTCTTGACGAATAATTTCTGAAGCATAAGCACTGCCACCGGGACTATCGACACGAAGTACTACCGCTTTAACGTCATCATTGTTACGTGCTTTACGGAGTAATTTTGCTGTGCTGTCACCACCAATAGTACCTGGCTTTTGTGTTCCGTCTAATATATTGCCTTTAGCCACAATGATAGCAACTTTGTCACTACTCAGTGCAAGTTCAGCACTTTCTTCTATAGCAGAGCTAGTAGCAGCAATGTAATCTTTGTAACCAATATGGTTATAACTATCACCTTTTTTGTTAGCACCCACTAGTTCAATTAATTCTGAGCGCATTTCTTGGCGTGATTTTAATTGGTCAACCCAGTTATTTTTAAGTGCATATTGAGCAAAGCTACTGTCAGCGGCGCTGAATTTGGCAACTAAGCTATCAATGCTCTCATCAAAATTGTCAACGCCAAAGCCACGACGTGCAGCAACATCTTCTTTGTACTGCATCCATAAATCAGCTAACCAAAGTTTGTTAGCTTGTTTAGCAGCTTCTGACATGTCATCACGAATAAAAGGTTCAACAGCTGATTTAAACGTACCTACACGGAATATGTGTTGATTAATCGCTAATTTCTCTAACGCTGATTTAAAATACATTTTATAACGACCATAACCATCAAGTAACATGAAACCTTGTGGATTTAACCAAATGTCGTTGGCTGTACTAGCGAGATAATATTGGTCTTGTGAAAATTGGTCACCCAGAGCAATGATTTGTTTACCGCTGCTTTTAAAATCTTCTAACGCAGCAGCGATGTCTTGCAATTTAGTTAAGCCAGCTTTATTTAAGCCTTGTAGCTGTAAAACTAATATTTCTACCCGATCATCTTTTTTAGCTTTTCCAATAACATCAATAATATCGGTTAGCAAAACTTCAGGTTTATCATCTTGTTGTTCCATGGCTTCACTTAAAAAAGCTTCCATAGGATCAACTTCACGCTTTTGTTCTACTACATCACCAACAAGGTTTAGAACTAAGGCTGTTTTTTCTGGAACCGGTACTTGTTCTTCACCACTTGAGAGGATGATGCCAATGAATGAAAATAACAGTATAAAAAATACTAGGTTTAGCACAACAGAGCGGGTAAACGTTAATACACGCCAGATTGAAGAAAAGATCCGTTTTATAATGCCTGGATTATTATTCATATATATTTATCTTAAATTGATTAAATTGAAAACTCAGAGCTATACTACCTTAATGTTTACCAAAACTTAACATATGACCTAGGCTAGATTGTAACTATTTATGGCAATTGCCTTTTTACAACTATTTATGTGACTTTCCGCATTTTTTTTTGATGTTTTTGAAAGACTTTACAGGTTTACACGTTCTTACTATTAATCGTATTATTTTATTAAAAGATAACAACTATGCAAAGACTACAGTATTACTACCAAAGCTTTATAACACAGCTCAAAAACTTTGACGGTATTCCCGCTTTATTATTAAGACTATACCTTGCCCCCGTATTTATTATGGCTGGTTTTAGTAAAACCCAATTGCTCAATGAAGAAGTCACAGGGTTTAGTGCCATTATGGCTGACCCTAATATTATTGCCTGGTTTGGTAATAGCGATTGGGGCTTAGGACTTCCATTTCCGGCTTTATTAGCTAATTTAGTTATCCTGGTAGAATTTTTTGGTGGTTGGTTGTTATTATTTGGCGCGTTAACCCGTTTAATTAGTATTCCTCTGATGTTTACCATGATAGTAGCTGCTACATCAGTTCATGCCGATAATGGTTGGTTTGCCATTACGCCAACGAATAGTGATATTAGCCCAGCTAAAGTGGCTGTTTGGCTTGGTATTGATAGTGCACAAGCTAGTTTAGATAACAGCGAACAAACTGCTACCCGTCTTGAAAAGATGCGAGAGTTAATCGAAGAGAATGGCAATACAGATTGGCTTTATGAAAAGGGTAATATTGTTGTACTAAATAACGGTATCGAATTTTCTACTACCTATTTCATCATGCTATTGTCATTGTTCTTTATTGGTGCAGGTCGCTATACCAGCGTTGACCATTTTGTTGCAAAGCGATTTTTGATTGAAGAAAAAAGATTTAGTTAGCTAGATTAAGCTAATAAATATAGATATAAAGCCGAACTGCTCTTAGAGTCGTTCGGCTTTTTTTCATTATGTATTGTAGTTAACCACGGGCACGTTTCTTTTTAAAGCGTGGCAGTAAATGGCCAAAGTGATAAATACTTAATCCCAATAACACCATAAAAGCACCCAGTATCAATTTGTCGTTAATGGTTTCACCATTTAATACAGCGCCTAAGGTCAAGGCAATCACAGGCGTAATTAATGTAATTAAGGTGACATTACTGGCTGATAACTTTTGTAATACGGTAAAGTATGCATAAAAACCAATCAATGAACCGAACACCCCTAAATATGCTGTTGCCCAAAGTGACCTTGCTTGCCAAGTTTCAATTGGTAAAGTGCCGTCGAGTATTATCCAACTTACTAGAAACAAAGGAGTGGCAACCGATAATGCGCCTACTGTTGTTGCTAACGGGTGAATTGCGAGTGAAACACTCTTAACCAATACACCACTTAAACTAAAGAAAAATACTGCCATTAATATAAAAATGATGCCGTAAATACCATCATCCGCTAAGGTAAAGTTATCAGAGCAAACAACCGCTAAACCAACTAACGAAATAGCCATAGAAAATTTACGCATAGCACTTATATTGGGCTCTGCTAATATTTTCTTTGCTAATAATGCCGATATAACGGGTGATAAGCCAAAGACCAACGAAATAATGCCAGACGATAAATAAGCGGCAGATAGATAAGAACAGAGCATGCCACCAAATATACCCAACGCTGAGAAGCTATATAGCTTTAATGCTTGTTTGTGCCAAGGAATATGAATACTACGTACTTTAATCACAAGAGCACCAAGTACTAGGGCAATCAGCATTCTAAGTAATACCGCTAAACTCGGATTAATTGATTCGCTACTCCACACGATTCCCAATGGCGTGGTAGACCATATTAATAGTACTGCCAAATAGGCAATTGACACTGACATTTCTCTCTCCCTTTTTTACATTTCAAGTTTCTAAGTTGACGATATGCTTTAGCGTGTTGTTTTAAAATAAAAACCAAACGAACTAACGTACTAACTTGTTTGATATTAAGCAGACTGTTGCGCTTTTTGTAAGGAATAATCGAGAAACAAAAAAGCCGCAAGAGATGATTTCTGCGGCTTTAAAAGTGAACTAATTAATAAGGTGATTAATTATGGTTTTTCAATGCATCGCAGAGGGAAGGCCAATTTGACTGGCTCTTAACTAGCCACAGTCGATTGACCACAAACAGACAGCTAATAGCTATTGCTTTATGGGCTCGAGTATATTTCATGGCGAGTAGGGTGCTTTTCATTGTTTAAGTAATCTTATTTTATCTTGAGCTATGATTTACCGTTTAATTACGTTTCATATTGGCGGTTGACTAAATTTAAGTCAAGGATAAAAACCATTCAATGATAATTAATGTTAATTTTTTTTATTACTACGTGCACATGTACAAACTTAACGATAAACTTCCACGATAACCACTTGTTAGAAGTATTTTATGGACGCTATTAAATTATTATTACAACGACAGTCAACACCAGTTTTAACAGAGCCTGCGCCAAATAAAGCAGATCTAAACACATTATTATCAGCAGGTATGCGAGTGCCTGACCATGGTGGATTAAAACCTTGGCATTTCCATGTTATTACTGGACAAGGTTTACAGCGATTAAGTGATATCTATGTTGAAGCAACGACTATCAACTTAGCTAGCCAAACAGGATTACTTGAAGGTACTAGCATAGATGAACAAGCTTTAAATGAAAAGATGGCAAAAGTAGCTAAGATGTCATTTAGAGCGCCGATGATTATTGTTATTTCAACACAATATGTTGAACATAATAAAGTACCACTGCAAGAACAGTTAATTACTGCTGGTTGTTGTGCTCATGCAATACAAATGGCTGCATTCTCACTGGGCTATGGTGCCATGTGGCGCACGGGTGATTTGGCATATAATGAAACGGTTAAACAAGGATTAGGCCTTGAAGCGGGTAATGATATCGCTGGATTTTTATATATAGGCACCCCAAAGAAAGAATGTAATTCAAAACCCGCAAAAGATTATCAAGATAACGTGACTTATTGGCAGTAGTTTCCCATTGGCAGTTATCCTAGAAAATTAGGCAATAAAAAAGGCGACATAATGTCGCCTTTTTCGTATCTAACTCATTAGCTAATGCTAAAAAGCTTAACTATAGAAAGTTAGAACGCTGCGTTGTTAGGCGTTCTTGGGAAAGGAATTACGTCACGTACGTTTTGCATACCTGTTGCATACGCTACTAAACGTTCAAAACCTAAACCAAAACCAGAATGAGGAACTGTGCCGTAACGACGTAAATCTCTATACCAACCGTAATCAGCAATATCTAAGCCCATTTCTTCTAAACGACTATCTAATACGTCAAGACGTTCTTCACGTTGGCTACCACCAATGATTTCGCCAATACCGGGCGCTAAAATATCCATAGCAGCAACCGTTTTACCGTCATCATTTAAACGCATGTAGAATGATTTAATATCTTTCGGATAGTTTTGTAAAACAACTGGACCGTTAAAGTGCTCTTCAGCTAAGTAACGCTCATGTTCAGAGTTTAAATCTACGCCCCAAGACACTTGGTTCTCAAACTTCTTACCGCAGTTTTCTAATATAGTAATAGCATCAGTATAATCAAGGCGAACAAAGTCAGTATTGATTACTGAATTTAAGCGGTCAAGAACAGTCTTATCTACACGTTGTTGAAAGAAAGCCATATCATCTGGACGCTCTTCAAGTACCGCTTTAAATACGTACTTAAGCATTTCTTCTGCTAAATCTGCCGCGTCTGATAAATCAGCAAAAGCGATCTCAGGCTCAACCATCCAAAACTCAGCTAAGTGACGGGTAGTATTAGAGTTTTCTGCTCTAAAAGTAGGGCCAAAAGTATAAACTTTTGATAACGCGTTACAATATGTCTCTACGTTTAATTGACCAGATACCGTTAAAAACGTCTCTTTGCCAAAAAAGTCTTTATTATAATCTACTGTTCCTTCATCGTTACGTGGTAAGTTTTCCATGTCTAATGTACTTACACGGAACATCTCGCCAGCGCCTTCACAATCACTACCTGTGATGAGTGGAGTACTGATCCAGAAGTAACCCTTGCTATGTAAGAACCTGTGAACCGCTTGCGCCAAACAGTTACGTACACGAGTTACTGCGCCGCCAATATTAGTTCGAGGACGCAAATGTGCTTGTTCACGCAAAAATTCAATGCTGTGACGCTTAGCAGCCATTGGATAAGTATCAGGGTCTTCAACAAATCCTAATACTTCGACTTCAGTTGCTTGAACTTCGAATGCTTGTCCTTTACCAGGAGATTCAACCAAAATACCAGTTACTTTTACTGAACAGCCAGTCGTTAATTTAAGAACGTCGCTTTCATAATTGTCGAGTTCATTAGGCACAATGGCTTGAATAGCATCAAAACATGAGCCGTCATGTAATGCTAAAAATGAAATACCAGCTTTCGAATCACGACGTGTTCTGATCCAACCGTGGATGGTAATGCTCTCATTAACAGGGAAGTTACCTGCTAATACATCAGTAATTGATATAACTGACATCTAATGACCTCTTATTCTTATGTAATTGATTGAAATTGCGTTATACCAGTAATTTACTTGTTACCTATTCACGATAAGTGAGCGATAAAGTTGAATTAAATGGCATTATGCTGAAAATGGGGTGATATGTTACCGTGACAAGGCTGAAATGCAATGCTTAATTGCAATGAACAATAACAAATACCCATTGGATTAATTAATTATCCATTTGCTATAGTGGTATAAAGCGAATAAACGGATGAAAGCAGCGGCAATGAAACAAAATAGTGATGAACACACTAGTATAAAGCAAAAAGCTGATAGGAGAGTAGCGACAGATTTTTGGAGTTATACCCAAATTGCCTTAGTCCTGCTAAGTTGGCTTCTTTTTATGATCGCACTAGTGATGTCTTATTACGCGGCACCAGATAAAGATTATGGCGTGCTACGTTATTATGACATCGAAATTCGTCAATTTTGGTTAACGCCATTAACGGGTTACTTGTATATATTGTTATGGCTAAGTGCACTGGGTAGTTATTTAGCTTTGATGACAGATAAATACCGTAGCCGACGCCGTAGTGACGCTCCCCTTGGTAATTTGATGTTCTTATTGGCGGTTAATCTAACTTGGTTAGTCTATATATTGGTTAAGGCACAGTAATCACAGGATAAAGGAATGACCGTACCTTCAACTCTTACCTTAGTTAACTCATTTAACAACATGGGCACACTTATACCCGTGACCATTCAAAATGCATGTTTCAGTGGGAGAGAAAAACGATTTAGGCAAGGCATTGATTGTAGTGAATGGTTGTTCCATTCTCAAAATCAATA
>CAJXRC010000107.1 GCA_913058405.1 uncultured Colwellia sp.
AGCTTGTTCTATGCCCATTAACATCGTTAAATTTATTTGATTTAGAATGACTAGACCTAAACAAATTTGCCTTGTGATTGAACATGTAACACTGCTCTGAGTTGGGAAGAAATTAAATCAAATTGGTATAAGTAGTAATTGCGTGAGCAATTATTTAAGTCGCATGGTGATGAATACGTTCATGTTATGAAAGCATTATTGTGAAAGGGTAGTCATGTTAACAAGTAAATGACTGACTTTGAGTTAATTAACGCTCGTAAGATCAAAACGACAAAGTCAGTTGGATATTGTGACTAGAACAGCTTACTTACGTCGTTGTGGTTGATACAGTCCATATGCCGTTAGCGTGTTTATCTTCTTCAGGTACACCAAACTTTTCAATAAAATCACCGGCTGGCATAGGTCTTCCCGTATAATAACCTTGCACATAGTCGCACTTTTCATCTTGTAGATAGTTCAATTGCTCTTCGGTTTCTACGCCTTCAGCAAGCACATGTAAACCTAACGAATGGCTCATCTGAATAATAGCGGTGGTAATGGATTTACTATCATCATCATTTTCTAGGTCTGAAATAAAGCTACGATCTATTTTCACTTTTTGGATGGGAAAGCGTTTCAGATAACTTAGTGAAGAATAACCGGTTCCAAAATCATCCATCGCCAACTGAAACCCTGCATAGTGCAAGGCTTGCATCGTCTCGATAGCTTTAGCGACATTGTCCATCACCGCGCCCTCTGTGATTTCAAGTTCAATAAACTCGGCGCTAACATCGTGTTGCGCTAAAATCATTAACATATGCTGTAAAAGATCTTTGCGTCTAAATTGCACAGGGGAAATGTTAATTGCTACCTTAAAACCTGTAATCCCCGCGTTGACAAAGGTTTTTATTTCACGACAAGCTTGCGCTAAAATCCAATCACCCAATTCATTGATCAATCCACTCTTCTCAGCAACAGCAATAAATTTATCCGGAGGGATCATGCCTTTTTCAGGATGATGCCATCTTATCAATGCCTCCGCCCCAACCAAGATATTTTGATCGATAGTAAAAAGCGGTTGGTAATAAAGTTCAAAGTGATCTTGAGTTAAAGACTCGGTTAGATCAGTCAAAATTTCTTTATTTTTTTGCAATCTTGCATTCATTTCACAGGTAAAAAATCGGATGGTATTTCGGCCATCATCCTTCGCTTGATACATAGCAATATCAGCATTACGCAATAATTCTTCGCTATTAGCTGCATCGTCAGGATAAATAGTGATACCAATGCTGCTACCCATATTAATTTTGTTACCATTGACCTCTATTGGTATTTTCAATAATTTATTGAGTCGCTGAGCAAAACTTACCGCATCTTCAACAGCATTAACTTTAGTAATAATAAAAGCAAATTCATCTCCCCCTAAGCGCGCTACCGTATCCGTCTTACGTCCCGTGCAAGAGAGTCTTGAGGAAACCTCTTTTAGTAACTCATCGCCAGCGTCATGACCCATAGTGTCATTAATGATCTTAAAATTATCCAAATCCATAAAAAACACGGCAAATTTATGCTGGTGACGGTTAGACAATGCTATCGCCTGTTGCAGACGATCTTGAAATAATAACCGATTCGGCAAGCCTGTCAGAGGATCATGCAGCGCTAGATGTTTTAATTGATATTCAGCCTGCTTACGCTCATTGATCTGTAATTTTAGATCGCGGTTGTTACTATCTAGCGCCATTTTAGACTGATTAAAGTGATAAGCCAGCAGGCCAAACTCATCCTGTCTCTGATCATCGAGCAACGCAGCAGAAAGCTTTTCTCCTTCTGCTGCGGGCTGTTGTAGTTGATTAACCATTTGATAGATAGGAACAATTAAACTGCGCCGACAATAAATAAAACCAAAGAAAGCCGCGATAATCATGATTGCAATGAGCAACATCAAGATCAGGTTCGCTACTTTACTCGCGCTATTTATCGCCACCTGTTGTGGTGTGACAACAACAATTTTCCATAGCGTTTTGGGAATCATAAACACCGATACATTGACAGGTTCTCCGAGTAAAAAATCCTGCTCACTGAGCATTGAAATAGTCTTAGTATTACGGTGTTCATTCTGGTCTTGTTGGCTCAACATCTTGGCGACAATCAATTGCGCGTCTAAGGGAGATATTTGCTTAGATTGTTCCGTAATATCTCCAGTCGGTGAGCTTTTTTTGTCTGTTATAGACTGAATCAAAGAGTGATTTATATCAGTTAAGATTTTGGCAATAGGTTGGAATGACTCAAGCTTTTCAGCCAGTTGATTTACTGTGATATATTCTTGAGTTAAATGATTACTATCTTGAGTGGCTACTTTAGTTAACTCATCATCAGGAAAAGACAAAAACTTATTATTACGGTCTACCGCATAAGCATAGCCTCTGAGTTTGGCACTGCCCTGATGTAAAATACTCTTTAGCTGCTGAAGACTGACATCAACCGTTGCATTGCCCGAAAAAACGTCTTGTTTGAACATGGCTACGGTACAAGTCACCATAGGCGCTAATGTATACGGGTCCATATAGGATTTTGACCAAAGACACTCACCCTGCTTACTATAACGACCTGGCACATACCATTCTTCATCATGATAGCCAGTACCCTCGATATCATTATATTGGTCAAAGTATTGCAATTTCCCTACATTGTCTCGACCCCAAAAAAAGCTTCGTCGCACGACACCAGGAGTAAACTGTAGAGGCTCAGGCCACACACCACCGCCAGCAATGATCTCTTGATACTCTTTCATATCAAGCATTTGAGGAATAACTTTATAGAAGAGTTGAGAGTCTTGAGGCCATGTTTCTCCTGCTGCTGCCAAATGTCGGGTTAAGGTTTCCGCGATACTAATACGCTGCGAGATCTCTGAGACTATGTGTGAGCCAATTTCGTCAATCGACTCCTTGTTTTTATTGACTAGGTAATCCTTAACAACGAGGTCAACCACCATATAAGTTGCCGCCGTCATCACTAAAAATAACAGACTCATGCCAAAAGAAAACTTAAATAAAATAGTATTTTTGGCTTTTACAATCGATCTAATCGAAGACATCCTTTCACCTTGGCACTAGAAACATTAATAATAATTGAAGTTCCTCTTCAATTTTAACTTAACAATGATGCTACTTTTCAGACACTCAGAGCCTAAACCTAGCTTAAATAATTTTATTTCTCAAGCGTATTAAGTATCATTTACTATTTTTGCGGGGGGAAGACGCTTTTATAGGATAAGTCGATGTGGTGCTCGCTAATGGGTTAGCTCAAACTAATAGTTCAACCCCTTAGGATATTAAAAAAGTGCTCATTAAAAAAATAGAGCTGATAGCCATAAGATAAAGAACAACGCGGCTGCGCCTTGCCAAAACAGTACCGGGTTACGCTGTAAGATAGGCTGGCTTTTATATTCTTCCAATGCTGAGGCTGTCGGCTTGCTTAGATCAGCTTTTAATTCAGAAAATGCCTGTAATCGAAATTTAGGATCCGCTTGAGTCGCTTTTGACAACACCATATCAAGCCAAAAAGGTAAGTCACTGCGAAATTGCCTAATACTACGATACTGCCACTGTGAATAATTTTCTACGCGACTTTTTTCGTCATTAACAGCGTAGCTATGCATATCAGCTCTTTGCATCGGTTTGTAAGGCAATTCTCCACAAAGCATTTCATAGGTGATAACGCCCAAAGAAAACAAATCGCTTTGGTGATCGGCATGTAAAGTCAACAATGTTTCTGGTGCGATATAATTCAATGTCCCTTGTGGCACTGTTTCAGTGACAACATCATTATTTTCAGCAAGTGATGCAATAAGCGCAGTGCCGTAGTCAATGAGAAAAACCTTACCGTAGGCATCAATCATTATGTTGTCAGGCTTTAAATCCCGATGAATAACTTCCAAGCGCTGAAATGAACGCAAGGCGATAATAATTTGCTCGATAATATCACGCACTTGTGCAAGATTAGGCTTGGGGTTATCGAACATCCATTGGCCTAATGTTTGCCCATCAATATATTCGCAAATATGATAAAGAAAACGGCTATTATCACTGCCGCGCTTTACTTTCATCACATGACTATTGCTTAACCTTTCTCCTAGCCAAGCTTCACGTATGAAACCTTGCAAATAACTACTATCATCCGCGAGATTTTGGGAAGGAACCTTAAGTACACAAGGTTCAGATTCATCAGGATGCTTGGCTAAATATAAATGTGAACGAATGCTGGCATGAATAACTTTGCAAATTTCATAGTCATCAATACTATTTCCAACCGCTAATGCAGGTGGTATCGCTTTATTTAACAGCTCCCGTTCAATTTCAACTAGCGCTCTATTTGGCGTCCCACCAATATAGACCAATAAACAGCTGACATTATCTTTACTGCCATTTTCTATAGCTAGCTCTGTCAGTACTTTAGCCATCTGCTCTAACGCTTGCGTACTAGGTGATTGTGCTAATTGTCTTAGCTGTTTTTTAATTTGTTGAGCCGATAAATACTCATGAACACCATCACAGGTTAAGACAAAAATATCTCCCGCTTGAACAGCAACTTGTTGCACATCCACTTGCAAACGGTGATCAGCGCCCAGTGCTCGGGTTAAAACACTATGTGATGGACCCTGTTTTTGTTGATGGTCCTTGGTAAGTACTTCTAGCTCATCTTGTCGATATTGGCTGATACGCGTATCACCAACATGAAAAATATAGCCGGTAGATGATTTGACTATCAGTGCTGAAAAAGTTGTTAGCCATTGCAATGTATAACCCGATACCGCATCAGTTTGTGCATATAACCATTGATTTAAGCTAGATAACACCTTACTTGCAGACTTTTGTGTTGACCACGTTTGCGGCGTTGCATAATAGTCATTAATAAATTGTGTCACTGATAATTGTGCCGCCTCTGCTGCTTTGCTAGCACTAGAAACCCCATCAGCAATAACAGCAACGACACCTTTAGCAGTTAACTCAGCATCTTTAGGCACTAGCGAAGCAAAAGCATCTTCATTCGTTGCTTTGGTACCAGCACCACTATAACCACCCAAGAACACCTGTAACTTCGCCTGCGTTAGCGGTGTTGATTGCGTAACATTAGAGGGCTGTGCCACTTTTTTTGTATGAGCATTACTGTCAGTTTTCATTTATTGCCTATTTGAGCTTGCCAGCAGTCTAGTCGTCATACTCAAAAAGTAATAGGTAGACTGCTCATCAATGGCCATCATCATTTAACTTGAATTAACTCTACGGTGCCGTCTTCTCTCACTTCGGTAATAGACCCTTTGGGTTCTTGCATAAACAGCAGAGTAACAAAACCCAAAACAGCGGTTGCCGCTATGACTAAGAAAAAGGTTTGGTAGCTCACCATAGATAATACCGTTAAATACACCACAGCACCGACATTACCATAGGCTCCCGTCATGCCTGCTATTTGTCCCGTTAATCTACGTTTAATTAACGGTACTGCAGCAAAGACTGCGCCCTCTCCTGCTTGGACAAAGAAAGAACAAGCCATTGCAGTAACTACAGCGAGAGCTAGTGGCCAAGAACTATCAATTAATGCCATAGCCAAATACCCCAGCGCTAAACCTGCTGTTAATATCAATAATGTTTTCTTACGACCATATTTATCGCTTAACCAGCCACCACCAGGTCGAGACATTAGATTCATAAAGGCATAAAGTGATGCAAGCATACCCGCATAAACCATGTCTAAACTAAAGGTTTCCGCAAAAAATAATGGCAACATGGATACCACCGCTAATTCAGAACCAAATGTCGCAAAATAGAGTACATTTAAGACAGCCACTTGTTTGAACTGATACTGGTGAATTTCAGGGACTTTTTCGTTAAATAAATGACCATTAACTTGATAGGTTTTCCAAACTTCAGCGATAAGCAATATCACTAAAGAAACATAAGCGATAACAGTCATATTGCTTGATAATAAGCTCACGCCTTGCGGTGATAATTTCCAAGTAAGTAACGCTAAAGCGCCGTACATAGGTAACTTCATCAATAATAATAAGTAAAAGTCGCCTACGCTGGTAACTTCCATCGCACCCGTTTGTTTAGGTTTGAAATAAGTCGCACCTTTAGGTGTATCACTAACATTTGCATACCAGATGAAACTGAAAAGTAAGCTCATCAAACCGGTTAAGGCAACAGCATAACGCCACGCATCTTCAACACCGAATGTTTTACCTATATAGAGCGTGATTAAGGGTAATGACATTGCCGCAGCAGCAGAGCCAAAATTTCCCCAACCGCCATAAAGACCTTCAGCAGTACCTAGTTCATTGGCAGGAAACCATTCACTGACCATACGTATACCAATAACAAAACCAGCACCAATAAAACCTAATAAAAAACGAGATAAGGCAGCTTGTTCAAAATTTTGTGCTAAGGCAAACATAAAACAAGGCAAGCTACATACGGCTAGCAATACCGCAAAAGTTAATCGAGGACCATACTTATCCGTTAACATACCGATGATAATACGTGCTGGTATGGTTAATGCCACATTCAGAATAAGCAGCGTTTTTATTTCACTGCTACTCAAACCTAAACTGTCGGCAATCACCGCCATTAAAGGTGCATGGTTAAACCACACCATGAAGGTTATAAAAAAAGCAATCCAACTTAAATGTAGGACTTTCATTTTCCCCGTAAATGACCAAAGCTTAATGCCAATTTCGCTACTCATTGATTTACTCCTTAAAATTTATATATCTTTATAGAGCAAGCAAAATGCCAGTAATAAATATTATTTTATAAGCTTAAATATCATAGTGTTAGAGTTTTATTAATTAGAATGGAATATGTTGTGTGCACTTTTTATGGGGAATCGCACCTAGACAGTGCAGTGTGTTTAAAACACAAAGAAGATCTATCGCTGGAAAAGACTAATCAACCGGCCAAGCACTGCGGTCAAACTGTGCCGTAATGGCTAGAATGAAATCGTAGTATTTATTTGATAGTTCAATTTTTTTACTGTGTCTCGAACAATAATTGCTTATTTTGAGACGCGGATGATAAAGAATATTGATGGTTTTTACTCTATTGAGCTTATCACTGCCAGTTTATCCTGACAGTTCAATTTAAGCGCAAAATTAAGGAGATTATTTCACAGTTTGTGTGTAAAACTCACCAATGTACTGGCCACCTTTAATTTTAGCAATTAAACGTAGTTTATAACTATCTCCTTTATTAGCCAAAAAACCACCTAAAGGTGTATTACTACGCCAATAATAAGGGCTCTTTTTCATGCCTAAAGGATACGGTGTCATCTTGTCACTTTTATCGACTAAAAACAGGGTCGCACTATCTAATGGAAATGTTGAGTTAACCTCAGTAACGCCCGCATCGTCAGAGACATTTATTTTGAAGTCGCCTGAGATAAGTACACAGCTTTTATTAGCAATATCACAGCGCCCTTCTGGCGCAAGTTGAATTATTTTATTTTGAGCAGCTTCATTCTCTTCATAATAATCGGCAGCAATAAAGCCCACAACAGCAAGAATAGGCGCGACCATGAAGGCAAGTTTTGTGTGTTTATTCATAAGATTATCTTTAAGTTATATTGGGTTATTTATTTTTGATTTCATTAAAACAAATTGCCCTAGAAAAAGAAAGGCTAGGCGACTTTTAAAATGGGTCGTCTAGCCTTTTTAGTTTACCTGTTGGCTAAAATATATCTTTAGCCTAAAGCATTTCTAGTCGTGGAGAACTAGTGATCGTGTGCTGCAGAACAGTCACCTGGAGCACGCATGTTTTCTACCATAGCGACAATATTAGCTGGACATGGTCCAGTAAACTGAAGAACGATGAAAGCGACACCAAAGTTAACTATTGCACCAACTGCACCAAAAGCGTTAGGAGAGATTCCAAAGAACCAATCTTTACCCATGTCACCTAGGAATGAAGTTCCCGGAATAAACATAATACCTTTGTGTTGGAACACATACATCATTGTTACACCGATACCTGCAACCATACCTGCGATTGCTGCTGTACCACTCATTTTCTTAGAGAAGATACCCATCATTAATGCTGGGAAGATACTTGATGCTGCTAAACCAAAGGCTAGTGCAACCGTACCTGCAGCAAACCCTGGTGGATGTAATCCAAGATAACCGGATATCAATATTGCTATAGTCATAACTACACGACCAGCAAGTAACTCATTTTTCTCTGACAAGTCAGGCGTTAAGACACCTTTCATTAAATCATGTGAGATGGATGAGGATATTGCCAACAATAAACCCGCCGCAGTAGATAATGCAGCCGCTAGACCACCAGCAGCAACTAATGCTATTACCCAGTTAGGTAAATTCGCAATTGCAGGGTTAGCTAGTACCATAATGTCACGGTCAACTTTAACCATTTCATTTGGAAGTAACACTATTTCTTTACCAGATATTGAGCCTGTGGTGATGATAGGTTGATCTGTTTTATTAGATGTATACTGGATTTTTCCATCGCCGTTTTTATCTTCAAACTTCAATAAACCAGTTTTTTCCCAGTCTTTGAACCATTGTGGACGTTCATCATAAACAAGGTTCTGACCTGCTGTAGGTTCAATGGTATTCATCAAGTTAAGACGAGCCATAGCACCAACTGCTGGAGCAACTGTGTAAAGTAAACCGATGAAAACAAGTGCATAACCTGCAGATTGACGTGCTGCTTGTACTGAAGGAACAGTGAAGAAGCGCATAATTACATGAGGAAGACCCGCAGTACCAATCATAAGGGAGATAGTGTAAGCGAACATATTCAATGTTCCGCCTAAGTTACTTGTTGTGTACTCTTTAAAGCCTAAATCAGTAACAACCATATCTAACTTATCAAGTAAGTAAACACCACTACCATCAGCTAAAGTACTACCTAAGCCTAGTTGTGGAATTGGGTTACCGGTAAGTTGTAATGAAATAAAGATTGCTGGAATGGTATAAGCAAAAATCATTACTACATACTGAGCGATTTGCGTGTAAGTAATACCTTTCATACCACCTAGTACAGCGTATACCCAAACAACGAACATACCGATGCCTAGGCCTAAACCGTAATCAACTTCTAAGAAGCGAGAGAAAGCAACACCCACACCTTTCATTTGACCGATGATATAAGTTAATGAAGCGATGATTAAACAAGCAACAGCAACAATACGTGCAGTCTTAGAATAATATCTATCAAATATAAATTCAGGTACGGTGAACTTACCGTGTTTACGCATGTATGGTGCTAAAAGCATTGCCAATAATACATAACCACCTGTCCAACCCATTAAGAATACTGAGCCGCCGTAACCTAAGAAAGCAATTAAACCTGCCATTGAGATAAATGACGCTGCACTCATCCAATCGGCACCAATTGCCATACCATTTTGCATTGGGGTAATACCACCGCCCGCTACGTAAAAATCACTGGTTGAACCCGCACGAGCCCACCAAGCAATAGCAAAGTATAAAGCAAACGTGCTAAATACTGCGATGTAAGTATAGAGTTTTAACTCATCCATTATTCACTCCCCTCTGCATATTTAATATCAAGCTTATTCATTTTGTGGCCATACCAAAAGATTAAGCCAAGGAATGCATAGATTGCACCTTGTTGTGCAAACCAAAAACCAAGTTTGTACCCACCTAGACTAATTGCATTTAGCGGCTCTACAAGTAGCAAGCCAAAACCAAATGAAACTACGAACCAGATTGCAAGGCAGATCAAAATGATTCGAATATTCTCCGACCAATATGTTTCTTTATTTTCCACAATAGTCTCCTAGCGACATAGCGTGATTAGCGATTTCTTTTTTTATTTCGCTTCATTACGCCTTTCTTAAAAAAGAATTAGTAATAATTTATGAACATGTAGTAAAAGTGTGGATATAGATTTCTGTCAAAATATCTCCTAGGAGCTAACAGTGGCAAAAATCCATATTCAACTTTTAACTGTTAAATACACTAACAAGCTTTGTTTTAACGGGGTATTAGCCTTTAGTCTAGATCACAAAAAAATCTTAAAAACAGTGGGTTAACTGAGTAAATAGTCTATTTTTTAATTTGGCTCAATTTATTACTTTTCAAGTTAGGTTTCACTCAAAAACCAAGCTTATACACCCTCTATACCCAAGCAACTTGAAGATGCGTGCTTCAGGACGCTTGAGCAATTCATGATCAAGGCGCCTCATTTTATTAAGGGTTATTCCCTTAAAAAAGGAGGCAACGAATAACATGGTTTGCTCAGACGTCCCCGCAGGACTGGTTTAGAAACGCTTTATGCTACGTTACTGATTTCGACAATAGAATAACTATTCTCTTCAATCAATGTTTTGCCTAAAGGCATTTCTAATTCCAGCTGAAACCTACATCTTCAGGTAGCTTGGGTATATGTTCTGTTAAGTGTTTTGGTATGCGTTTTCATAAATGATTTTTTAGCTAGAAAAAGTAATAGCCCTAAAAGTAAAAATGTGAACAATGACATCACAGGGATATTTATAAAGCCAAGTAAATTAAAGTGGGTTTCAGAACAAGGGATTCCTTGCACGCAAGGCTGTGCCGCTTCAGGAATAATTCCAGCAACAACTAATACGTGAAATAGCGCAACGAACCAACCAAAGATAACTAATGAGCTTGCATAACGAATAATGCTGACATCAAAAGGGAAAAGTGCCAAAGGCAGCATTATCACTAAAGGGTAAAGCGCTATCCGTTGATACCAACACAACACACAAACGGGTAACTGCACTATTTCGCTAAAAAACAAGCTAATCAAAGTACCACTTGTAGCGAGTATCCATGCAATAAAAATGAAGTTCCAAGGTTTATTGTTTTCAGCGACAGCTGTTTTTGTATTATTCATTTGCCTTTATCTGTCTGTAATAAATAAGGGGTAAGTGTAACTAATTTTGATGGTATTCATCTGTATCATTTATGTAGCTTTGCAATAAATTATCGTTAAGTTTGTTTTAGGTCAGAGTATTGAGCAAACTTAATGTGCGAGTTCGGCCACATTAAGAGTGCCAAAAAAGAAAATCGAATTAATATATAGTGTAAGAAGTAACTCTCACTTGTAAATTGCAAAGATAATATGCTCAATCAGGTATGGTTCCCTCAAAAATAGCATTATCTAAGTAGGTGAGTTGTTGAAAGATAATATTAATAGCGGCTAAATAAAAATTTTGATTTATATTTTCATAATCGTCAAATTCACTATGATAGTTTTTATGTGTCCCTACACCAAAATATATAAATGGGATCCCTGCTCTACTAAACACACCATGATCACTTGCCATAAGCCAATTAGATCTGTTGACATTAGAGCCTACACTTTTAACGCGTTTGAAACCAGCCGTTAAGTGAGCACTTGAATTTTTGTTGAAGTGCTCTTGCAGTTGAGAAAACTCATCAAGTTGTTGAGCCGAAAGTAATTGTGGAAGATCTTTACTTAAAAATCGTAATTTCCTCGTTTTTTTACTTCCTGCAATCATATCTAAGTTGATGTTTAGCTTAATATCACTCAATAGTTTGTTTTGCTGAGAAATAAAAGCTTTAGCACCTAATAAATTAACCTCTTCGCCATCAGTAAATAATAAAATAACACTATGTTTTAATGGCTTCTCTTTCAATAATTTTGCATAGAGTAATAAGGCTGCAGTCCCGGAAGCATTATCATCAGCGCCGTTATAGACTTTATTTCGTATTGTGCCAAGGTGGTCATAATGGGCGGTGAGCACAAGGTATTCGTCTTTTTGATGACTGCCTTGTATATAGCCAATAATATTAGTGCCGTGTTTTGATTTAAACAAACCTGATTGTGTGAAGTTGTGGCGGTATTGATTGTTAAATGCGGGTATTGAGAGAGCCTTGAGTGTAGAAACAAGAAAATCTTGTGTTTCAATGCTGCCTTGGCTAGAAAATTTACGTCCTTTAAAGTGATCTGAAGATAATATTTTTAAATGCTCGAGCACTGATACATTATCTTTATTAGTGATAACAGTTGGTATTGGTCCTGTGTCAATCCAAGCGTTACTCCATGCAATTGATACATGAAGTAAACTTGTAATTATCAGTAGTATTATAGACCTCGGTATTCTCAAGGACTTATTACCCCTTGGTCTTTAAGGAAATTAAGCTTTGCAATATATTGTTTTTGCGTATCTTTAGTTTTAGTTAACAACACCGCTTTTTTCATAGCTCTTGTTGATAACGCTAACTTATTTTGCTTGTAATAAGCCTTAGCTAATCCGAAGTAAAACTCATGTTGTTCATCATCAAGTTGAATAGCTTTTTTATAATGTTCTATCGCTTGATAATAAAATTGGTTGAAAAAAGCTTCGTTACCCAGTAAAGCATGATAGTAAGGATTTTTTACCCGTGCTTTATGTATAAAGTCTTCTATTGGTTTTGCTTCGCTATAACGCTCTTGCTTATTAAGTAATAAAGCTAGGTTACCTAGTGAAGTGAGGTTTTTATTATTTAGAGTAATAGCATGATTATAAGCACTTTCAGCCATAGCATAATGTCCTGAAAGCTTGTATAAAACACCTAAATTCCCCCAAGCAGAAGAAAACTGGTTGTCTGTTATTGTAGCCATCTTAAGATATTGATAAGCGAGCGGATAATTACCATTCAGCATCTCTTCAGCACCCTTGTTGTTATAGAACATGGCAAGTAACGTATGTTTTTCAATGGTATGAGAAGGGAAGTTTTTCTTAGCAACGAAAGGGTCAAAGTCTATTCTTGTTGCTATTTCTCCCCAAAGTACTCGCTTATTAATATCCTCACTCTCTTCTACCAGTAAGTTAACATGTCCGGTTAACAGACTGTATTGTCCATTGCGTACCCAATATTCTGGTACATCAACATCTTGAAAACTGATATTCATACCAGCTTCATCAGCTAAAGCGTACGCTAAAATAGTTAATGACATGCAATTAGCGGATTTATTATGATAAGCCTGTTTCGCAGTAACATTGGCATTACCATCGTAACTTAAAGCAATATTCTCATCATTAAATAAGTGTTCAAGTAAAATTCGGGCTTTTTGATGGGCTGGGTAGTGATTAATTAATTTATCTTGCACCATGGCACGCATGCCATCATCGAGTGCAAAAATTTCTTGTTCTGTTTCGATGCGAATGGGTTCTAAAGAAAGGTATTGATAATCTAAATATAAATCTTGTTGTGAATAAGTTTGGCTAACGTGGAGGTTTTGATTGCTTTGACAAGCAAGCAAAAGCGGAAAACATAATAAAAGGCTGCATAATTTACTTTTCATGATCACTCCAATATAACAACGAGGAATGATTAAAGCCTATTATAAAAAATACAGACTTGCTACTTAAGTAACTAACTATTCATATTTAATTACAATTTATGCAACAACCAATGGCTTCGTCTATAAAAGAGTTAAAGCTATTATCTTTCACCTTTACCTAAGAAATAGACTAAGCGTAATGTCGTATTATGATCCGAAGTATTCGCATTGGTACTGTGGTAAAAACGCCAATCTACTTGTAAAGCAAAGTTATCATTAAGTTTATAATGCGCACCAACACCAGCATTAACTTGAAATCTTTTGGTCTCTATGTCTTTTTTCCACAAGGTTTCACCAAAGCCTGTCGTTAGGTATGGTCTGATGTCACTTTCACTATTAAAATAGAATTGGCTATCTAAACTATAGTTTTCATAATTAATTTCTGCAGGACTAAAACCGTCAGTAAATTTACCTTTTGAATAAGATACTCTGCTTGAAAATTGAGGTGTAAAATATAAGCCTAAACTGTATTCAGACGTAGTATCTCCTTCAACATCCCATAAATCATCAAGTTCAGTCTGACCAACACCATAACTTACACCAATGATGCCAGTATCAATAGGATCATCTGTTCTAGATGAACGCTTCGCTTTAGTTGGCGAGTAATGACCACCATCACCAAGCTGTAATGAAATATTAAAGCTGACTTGGCTGTCTGTTTGACCCGTATCGCCGTAAGGAATTTCGTTAAAACTTACATAACCTGTTCCGGCCCTGATAATTTCTTTACCGAACATGTTGTTTATACCGACACTCATACTATCAACAGGGTCGAGAAAAAATAATGCGGTGCTACCTAGAATACTTGAGCCCCAAACATCACCACCGTCTTCTCTAATATCCATCTCGGTATTAAATGCCCATTCACCATAAGCCCAACCAAGTACAGGGGTAATAACCAAATCTTGAATTGAAGGGACTTCAGCAAAAGCTTCAATGCCGTATTCCCAGTAGAAGGTAGACATGATTGTTGCGTATAAAAATGAGTCCCACTGGCGATAACCTGACTTACGAGCAACTTGATAATACACACCACCAAAATATGGATGACCGATCAGGTTTAACATACCCGTATCTCTGTCCCAGACAGGTCCACCCTTTACATTGTCAGTCCATTTATTAAATATGCCTTCTTCTTTATCCCAGTTTGAGATGTCTTCTGGTAATAAAGCAATTAATCCGATGACACCAAACCCATAGGCAAAAATTGAGTTAGTTTGGGACCAAAGTCTGTCACGATCCTCACCATTGGGATCTGAAAAAATAGAGACTTGGTAAGGTGATTGAAAGAAGTCTTCTGCTGGTGTTAAATTTTCAAAACGTGAATTAGTCGCCATTTCTCGATAAATATCATCAAGATTATCAACAGTAATTGCAGGTGTTAGCTCAATATCATTTTCTGTTTGTGGTGCTTCAATTGACACCTGAGGATCTGTATCTTGGATGGCTGTTGCTTGGGCAAATGAGTAGCTAGGTAATAAAGACGATGTGACGAGTGATACAGCTAAAGCAATACGTTTAATAGGATAAGTATTTGCCTTATTTGAATTTATATTCGTATCCATAATGATCACACGTAGTCCTTAATTATTAACAATTCTCAATCACTTTTAATCAGCAATAGCTTTAACTTTTATAATCTTATAAAAGCAAAAAGCCGCTAACTTTTCAGTTAGCGGCTTTTTTGAATGTGGCGGTGAGATAGAGATTTGAACTCTAGAAGGGCTACAAACCCTTGCCGG
>CAJXRC010000108.1 GCA_913058405.1 uncultured Colwellia sp.
AGATCTACACTATCCTCTTCGTCGGCAGCGTCAGATGTGTATAAGAGACAGGATACGCCGGTCCACTGTTTAAAAGCACGGGTAAAAGAGCGTGGTTCACTGAAACCTAGTGCTGTAGAAATATAGTTGATATTACGGTTACTCATCAGTAAATAATCAATCGCTAAGTCGCGTCGAATTTCATCTTTGATCGCTGGGTAACTTGTCCCTTCAACTTTAAGCCGACGGCGTAGTGTTTGCGCACTCATATTCAAGTTCAAGGCAAGTGTTTCAAAACTTGGACAATAAAGAATATCGCTCTCATCATGAATGAGTATTGCTCTAATTTGAGCCTTATAGCTTTGACCGCTGCCAGGAATAGTAATCAAATCCGCCGGAGATTCTCGCAAAAACCGGGTGAGTTCTTTCCTGGTTCTAACGCAAGGTAGATCTAAATACTTGGTATGAAAACAGTACTTTACGACCGGACGATTAAAGCTGTGCCGGCATGAAAAGAGTAATTTTGCCTCCTGAGAATGCTTTGGTTTAGGATGAGTAAAACAGACTTGAGTCAACGGAATTTTCACATCAATTAACCAACTCGAAAAGCGATGCCATATAATTAACCAAAACTCGAGAAAGAAGTATTTAGGGTCGTGTTCAGGATGACTAAAAACGAATTCAAATTCAGCAACGTCACCTGCCCTGACCAACTTCATCTGCACATCATCGGTGACTAAATTGTAAAACGAAATACCTTGTTCAAGCATTTTATCTAGGCTTTTATAGTGAAACACATGATGAGCCATAAAAGGGAATATTCCAGTCTTACAAGGATGCTGTGTACAACCAAGGAATTCATCATTTAGCTTTGCCCAAACATATTGTACTAAGCGAGCCATTTGCTCGCCATCAACCCTTTGCTGGTTTGGCGTAATAATAATACCCAAGGTTAATAGAATGTCGTCACCATCAAAGCCCTTGCGCACAGCACAATCGAGCGCTTGGTTAAAATAATGAATATCTACTTTGGCCATGATTATTGTTTCTACTGTCTAAACTCATAATTAACTATATCTTAATTGTAGCTTCCTTGTAATATTTAGTGAGTTATATCGTTACCTTTTGTCATTTTAATTAACTTTAATACTCATTATAGTAATGGCAGCTATTATTAAATCTTATCTTTTGATCCTCATGCATCGATGCCCAACTGTCGATACATGAGATTAGAAATAACGTTTTACACTTCACTGTAAAGTGTAATCAATAATTAATAAGCACCTAATTTTACTAAGAAAAACTAAAAGAGAACTATTATGGACCTTTCACTAACTGAAGACCAAGCGATGATAAAAGACATGGCGGCTAAGTTTGCACAAACTGAACTTGCGCCGGTGGCTGAAAAACTCGATCAACACGGTGACCGCGAACTGTTCTTAAGTAATTTGAAAAAATTGGCAGAGCTTGGATTTATGGGCCTTAATGTTGGCGCACAATACGGCGGCGCTGAAGCTGGCACAGTAGTATTTAGCCTAGCCATGACTGAAATTTCACGCGCCTGTGCCTCAACAGCTGTCACCATGTCAGTTACTAATATGGTGGGTGAAGTCATTGAGTCTGTGGCGAGTGAAGCACAAAAAGAAAAGTATCTACCTAAGCTTTGTAGTGGTGAATATGCCGCAGGTGGTTTCTGTTTAACCGAGTCTGGTGCGGGCTCAGATCCATCAGGCATGAAAACTAAAGCCGTTCTAGAGGGTGATGAATGGGTTATCAATGGCGCTAAACAATATATCACTAGCGGTGAATATGCGGGTGTATTCGTATTATGGGCGGTAACTGACCCAAGTGCGCCTAGGGGTAAAGGTATTTCGTGTTTCTTAGTTGAAGCCGATGCTCCAGGTTTAATTATATCACCAGCCGAGAAAAAAATGGGTCAACATGCTTCGGCAACTAACGAAGTAGTCTTTGATAATTGTCGACTGCCTAAAGATGCCTTAATGGGCACACTCAACCAAGGTTTTAAAGTTGCGGTATCTGAACTAGCTGGCGGTCGCATCGGTATTGGTTCACTTTCGTTAGGCATTGGTTTAGCCGCCATCGATTTTGCCCGTGATTATGTTAATGAGCGTCAACAATTTGGTCAAAAAATAGCTAAATTCCAAGGTGTGCAATGGATGCTAGCTGATGCTTATACCGATCTAGAAGCGGCACGTTTATTACTTATGAACGCAGCTGATAAAAAAGACAAAGGGCAACCTTTTGGTAAAGAAGCTTCAATGGCCAAGCTATTTGCTTCAGAAAAAGCCAATCAAGTTTGTTATACCGCTTTGCAACTTATGGGCGGCGCAGGTTACATCAAAGACTACCCACTAGAACGTTACGCACGAGATGTACGTGTAGCCTCTATTTATGAAGGCACAAGCGAAATTCAACGCGTTATTATCGCACGTGATTTGTTACAAGAAATAAACTAATTTAAGGATTTACCATGGATTTAAATAACAAAGTTGTTGTCGTAACTGGCGCCGCTTCAGGCTTAGGTTTAGTTACTTGCCAAGAATTAGCCAAACAAGGTGCAAAAATTGTTGCCTTTGACTTGAACGAAGATGCAGGAAATTCACTTGTTGCAACGTTAGGTGAAAAGTCGATTTTCGCTAAAGTAAATGTTACCGATGAAACTTCAGTTGTTGCCGGTATAAAAGCAGCTGTTGAAGCTTTTGGTACTATTCACGCGTGTATTAATTGTGCAGGTATTGCTCCCGGTGGTAAAACCGTGGGTCGCAATGGCGCATTGGCTTTAGAAAAATTTTCACAGGTTATTAATATCAACCTGATTGGTACCTTCAATGTACTTCGTTTAGCTGCTGAACAAATGGCAAAGAATGAACCCGATGCTAAGGGCGAACGTGGCGTAATTATCAATACTGCCTCAGTTGCCGCCTATGATGGCCAAGTGGGTCAATCAGCCTACAGCGCGAGTAAAGGCGGCATTGTTTCCATGACTCTACCTATTGCCCGCGATTTAGCACCACTGGGTATTCGTATTATGACCATAGCACCGGGTATTTTTGATACCGCTATGATGAAAGGATTTAGCGACGAAGTACGCGATCCGCTTATCAAAATGGTGCAAAGTCCTAAACGTTTTGGCGACCCTGTTGAGTATGCTGATTTAGCTGCTCATATTATTACCAATAGTTATCTCAATGGCGAAGTGATTCGTCTCGATGGCGCTATTCGAATGGAGCCTAAGTAATACCAATTTGATTAAATTTCTTCCCAACTCAGAGCTATGTTCAATGTTCAATAACAAGGTAAATTTGTTTAGATCTAGCATTCTAAATCAAATAAATTTAACGATGTTAATGGGCATAGAACAAGCTCCCAAAGGGCGAGTATCTAATAAAAGGTAAAGGCTTATATACTGCGTTATTGATTTTAAAGGACGCTGCATGGATGCAGCTTATTAGAGATTGCAGGAGCATATTCTCCTGAATAACCATTCTCTTCAATCTAAGCCTTTTAATTCTCGCTGAGTGGGAAAGAGCTTAATCAACTTGGTATATAGTTTGCGTTTTGGGGGGATGATTGTTATCCCCCTTTTTTTTCTGCTAATTTTAATTTTTCTGTTGGAGTAGTCCATGTTAAGCGATGTTAAAATTTTAGATCTTTCTACCCTACTTCCTGGCCCATACGCCTCAATGATGCTTGCCGATCTTGGCGCAAAGGTTTTACGAGTCGAATCGCCAACTCGCGTTGATTTAGTCAAAGAAATGTCGCCCCAAGTAGGCACTTCTTCCGCTGCTCATCAATATTTGAACCGGTCTAAAGAATCCATTGCTCTGGATTTAAAACAACCAGAAGCCATTGAAATTATTAAAACATTGGTCGAAGAGTATGATGTGGTGCTTGAACAGTTTAGGCCTGGTGTTATGGATAGGCTTGGTATTGGTTATGAAGCGCTAAAAGTAGTTAACCCCAAGATAATCTATTGTGCGATCACTGGTTATGGTCAAACAGGTCCTTACAAAGATCGCGCGGGACATGATTTAAATTACCTAGCCATTGCTGGCATTAGCAGTTACTCGAAAAGAAAAGAACAATCGCCTATTCCTCAGGGCATTCAAATAGCCGATGTTGCCGGCGGTTCACTGCATGGTGTAATTGGTATATTAACCGCATTGCATCACCGTCAACGTACAGGAGAAGGTCAAATGATTGATATAAGTATGACCGACTGTGCTTTTGCTCTGAATGCAATGAGTGGTGCTGGTGCACTTGCTGGTGATGAAATACCGACGGCTGAATCTCAATTGCTTAATGGTGGTACATTCTATGATTATTATCAAACCAGCGATGGTCGTTACCTTTCCGTTGGTAGCTTAGAGCCAAAATTTTTTAGTGGTTTGTGCCAACTACTCAACTTAGATCACCTCCTGCCACTAGCAAATAAAACCTCAGCACAACAGCAAATTAAAGACAGTTTCACTTACGCTTTTAAACAAAAAACTTACCAGCATTGGCAGGAAATATTAATCAATCTTGATTTATGTGTCGAACCCGTACTTAACCTAAAAGAAGCAAGTGAACATCCTCAGATAGTTGCGAGAGAGATGATTATCAACGTGTCTAACCCGCAAACCGGCATGCAAAAACAACTAGCTTGTCCCATTAAATTTTCAGGTTACCAAGTTCAATATCAGCAAACAGGTGGTGAAGTAGGTACTGATGCTAAGCAAGTGTTAGCCGAAATGGGACTAAGCGATAGTAGAATAGAGGCACTAGAAAAAAGTGGCGTAGTAACATTATAAAAACCATTACTACAAAGCTTTCTCGCTGTGCCTTCAATGTACCTCCCCATACATAAACTGATTAAAATCAAGTTAGTTATTTGTATTACAGTTATTAATAAGCAACGGTAAAACGCTTTCTTTTATGTTTAACCACCTCAGCTTCATCTACTAAAGCGATGGCAAAATCTTCTAGTGAAATAGTTGACTGCCCTTGCTCATCAACTAACAACTCATCAGATCCCGTTCGAAATATGCCCGTCCGATCGCCTGGCGCAATGACAGCTGGAGGACTTAAATAACTCCAATCGACAGTTTCATTTTCCTGACATAGTCTGTGTTGCGCGAGACATGCCAACGCTATACCTCGCCATGCAGTTGGCACTAAAGATGAATCATCAACTACCAATTGACCATTACTATTTGGCACAGTTAAACTGGCTGCGCCCCCCACCAATAATAATCGAACCTTGGTTTGTGCTAGTCCTGATAGTAACGCCCTTGCTGTGTCTACTAGTTGACTTTCCACCCCTTGTGGTGGCCGTGTTGCACTAATAACGAGATCTTGTCCATCGCTCCACTTAATAACATCATCGACGTTGTCAGCGTGACCAATAACGACCTTCACTGACGGATCAATTTCGTTAACCCGATCATTATTTCGTAACACAGCGGTTATCTCATGACCGCGTAATAACGCTTCAGTTATAACCCTAGTACCCACATTACCCGTTGCACCAAAAACTGTAATTTTCATTTGTAATACCTTCTATTTAACTTAGTTTGTTATCTATTTGATAAAGCCAGTCTACAAACAAGTTTTGATAACAGCATTAACCTAGGTTTAGTGTTTTAATAATATTAATCATTGGTAAGATACTCATAACTAACCTGAACTCTGGATAATGAATAGCTGGCTATTTATCGACGTTTTAACGCTGAGAATTGGATGAAGAGGAATGTTGAGCAAGTGCTGCTTATTCAGAGTTCAGGTTAACTAATAAACTTTTTGACTAAACCTAGGTTAATTACCTCATCGCTTTTCTCAGTTAAACTTCACTTATCAATTTAGATAAGCATTAAGTAAAGGAATAACAACGTGACCAACGAGCAAATAGCCCAATCTTATTTAGCCGACTTAACTCTTAACGAAAGACTGTTAGATATCGACTTTTTAAATGATCTGCAAAGCAAACATATTGCACAGTACAGTTTTAATAATATTGCCGTGCTATTGGGACAAGAGCTACCGCTAGACCCTGAATCATTGTTTATTAAAATTGTTGAGAGACGCCGTGGCGGTTATTGTTTTGAGCATAACAAACTTGTATTTACCGTGTTATCTACACTTGGCTTTGATGTGCGTTTATTATTGTCTAAAGTGATTTACAACCAAGATATCGAAGTTGCCAGAACGCATAGAGTGACCCTACTAACGTTAGCAGGCGAAGAGTATATTGTTGATGCTGGCTTTGGGCATTTAGGTGCTCGTTTTCCAGTAAAAATAGCGCTTGGTTTAGTACAAGATCAAGGAGATGCCCAGTACCGTATTATAAAAAATGATCATGACGATTATTGTTACCAAGTATTTAAAGATGGTGGTTTCTTTACGTTATATACCTTTGATTTACATCACTATACTGATTCGGATTGTTTGTTAGGTCACTTTTACTCACACAAACACCCCAACGCAGCTTTTGTCAATAACTTAGTCATTTGTCGTAAGTTTTTTAATGATATTCAATCACTACGAAATAATGAATTTCATCACGTTAAAGATGGTATTACCCAGACAACTAAAATAATGACTGTTGAGCAATTACACCAATTATTCATCGACGTTTATCAACTGGATATTGATATCGCTATTTCAGAGTTTTTATTTCATAAGTTTGTCGTGCCTAAAGCAACATAAAGTATTGGAAAATAGCAGATGAAAACGACACTAATTGATAATTTTACCTTACTACTTTGGGTTAGCTTAATGGCTTCTTCATTTGTTATCTCAGAGAAATTAATACCTTTTGCTAACCCCATTGCAAGTACGGCATTAAGGTTTTTGTTGGCAACCGTATTGATGATTCCTTTTCTAGGGCGAGCTTCCATTAAACAATTGAACTACAAAATACTGCTGCGCTATAGCGTTATTAGTTTATTCTTAGTTTTATTCTTTATTGGGCTATTTGAAGCGCTTAAAACTACCACAGCGATGCGAACTTCGGTCATTTATACCTTATTGCCTTTAATCAGTGTGGTAATAACGTATAGTGCTTTGAAGCTCATTACGCCGAACAGACAAATAGCCGGCTTTGTTATTGGTACGCTAGGAGCAATATGGGTATTACTCGCCTTTACACAAGAAAAATTAGTGCTTTCTGAATGGCGATTAGGCGATAGTATCTTTTTAGCCGCTTGCTTCTGCCTAGCTTTGCACGTGATTTTTATCAAAAAGTGGGCAACTGACATATCACCTATGCTGGGCGCATTTTATATTATGTTATTAGGAAGCATAATGTTATTACCGTTTCTATTGCTTTTTGGCGACTTAGATAACATTGCTTGGCAGCAAACTACCTTTTGGCAAACCTTATTATATTTAACGGTTTTTACTACTATTGCGACCTTTTTTTTACAACAATACCTGTTAAAAAAAGTAGGTCCAAACCGACTTTTATCTTTTACCTATCTCATTCCAAGTCTTGTGGTTATACCCCAAGCAATAGCTAATACCTCCCAATTATACAGCGCTTTACCGGGAATAATGTTAACCTTCTTAGCACTTTACCTTATCTCTAAGCAACATTAGTAATTTCTTAGAAACGATATAAATGGATATTAAAAACAAATGAGCTTACAAATTCATATGGAAGACTTCGTCCAATATTTTTCGGGCAGCGATCTCAGGATTGATAAAGCTACTTTTGATAAGTTTGGTCTTAAAGCTAAACTCACTCATTATCAGAAAGGTCAGAAGCTCATAACTCAAGGACAACCAGCACCTAAATTATTTTTCCTAATCAAAGGTATTGTTCGTTATATGAGTATTTCCCCAGAAGGTAAAGAATTTACTCAATCATTCGCTTATGCACCAGGTATTAGTGGCTCAACGCGGGCGATGACAAGAAATGTAAACGCCCTGTTTAGTATCGAAGCTTTGGATGATGTCATTTGTTTGGAATTAGATTGGCATGTTTTTTTTGAGCAAATGCAATCACAACCTGGATTTATGGCTGCATATAACCGCTTACTTGAAAATATGTTTATTAAAAAAGAAGAACGTGAATATGCTTTTGTGCAACAAAGCGCTGAACAACGTTACTTAACCTTTCTCGATAAAAACCCCGAACTAGGTGACAAAATACCGCTGAAAATGGTTGCTTCACATATAGGTATTACTCCAATAGCATTAAGTCGTATCCGACATAAGCTCAAATAGGTGAACCTAGCTCTTTTTTATAACAGTCAAAGCTAGTTTGATTATGACTAAGTTCGCAACGCCTTGAATTGAATTTGTTCAAGCACTCTGAATCGAGCATTTTGAATGATTACGGGTATATACAGGAGTATTGATTGATAATAGAGATACATTGATTCCAATGTTTTTATAACGTGGCAAGCCATTCATTAGCATCGTGAATTGAGGTAGTGAAATTGTGTTTTATCCTTGCACGGTCATAGCAACGGCTCATTTGAGTTTTTATTAAAGATTCCCCTTCAACATTCATCAAAACTACCGCACAGGCTGTCAGCCCTCTTGATTTTCTATTAATCACCGTATTAGTCAGTATTTGTTCTGCTTCAGGAGTAAATAAGCTCATTTGATGTAGGGTGATAACCTGATTCCACTCCGAAGCTTCCAAACTTTGGATACAATCCTCTAAGGCCTTCTCGTATTGTATTATCAATTCTTCATTAAAAGGTCCTGTCGCATCGACTAGCAATAAATTGCCTTCAATTTTGACCTCAAATATTCCGTGTTCCATGAAAATCATTAATTAACCTATTTTTGATCTAATATGACCTGAATATTCTGAGTCTATTCAGGTCAATAATACGATGGTGTTCTACTTCATAACAGTGGTAAAGCTATCGTCAAATTTAGTCCTGTCACTCTGCGGGCTAATACAATTGCTCGTCTTGATATAAAATCGCCTGTGGCTATTATACATAGCGTTAATGTGCAGTATTATATAAAGATTAAACTTTGAATTGGCTTGTTAATGTTTGCAAATTATTAACATGATCATCTAGTTCATTAGCTTTCACTTTGATCTTATTAATAAGTCCATTACTTTCTTGACCACTACTGACAATGCCATTGATATTAACATCTAAAGATGAAGTCACATTACTCTGTTCATGCACACTGGTGGAAATTTGTAATGACGTATCACTGATATCATCACTTGCTGCAATAATTTTTGTAATGTATTCAACTGAATGCAGCATCATTTCGGTCGTCTCTTCTCCCTTGATTTTACTGTTTTGTACAACGGCTACCGCTGAGCTCGTTCCTTGTTGTAATTCAGCAATCATTTGGCTAATTTCTCCAGTGCTTTGCTGAGTTCGGCTAGCTAACGCTCGAACTTCATCGGCAACTACCGCAAAACCGCGTCCTTGCTCCCCAGCTCGCGCGGCTTCAATAGCGGCATTAAGCGCTAACAGGTTAGTTTGCTCTGCAATAGCTTTAATAACATCGATAACACTAACCATTTGGTCAACTGTTGTTGCGAGTACACTTATCACTTGGCTAGCATTATCTAAGTCAGAAGAAAGTTCATTCACTGATAGCATAGATTTATTAACAACTATACCAACTTCATTAGCCTGCTCTTTTGCGTCAAATGCTGACTGCGATGATTGCTGAGAAGTTAAAGAAATATCCTTGGTACTGGCTGCCATTTGAGTGATAGCTGTCGCTAACATATCAATTTCAATATATTGCTTTTCAAATAATGCGTTAGCCTCACTAACATCTGACTTTACGGCACTTGATGTATCACTAATGACTTGAGCAGTGCTAATAATGGTATTAATCATTGCTTGAGTTTTATCAAAAAAATGGTTGATTTGCCCCGCTAACTCGCCCATTTCATCTTGAGTATTTATTTCTAACCTTTTCGTTAAATCACCATCACCATGTGCAATATCGGTTACAGCGAGAATGACCATTTTTAAGGGATTAGTGACAATGACACGGGTAAGAATAAATAAGATAAATACCAACAACACATCAACTAACACTACACCGATGATGATTTGTATTAATGCAGCATTAATTTTTGTATTAATCGCTTGTTGATCAATACTAATGACAATATCACCCACAATGGCTTTTTCGTCGTATTCATCATGAACTAGAGGCTGCTTTATCTCTGATCCCTTTATGCCTTCATTATGTTTGGTATATTTAACTTCACCGCCTACTGCTGTTATTTCAATACCGTAAACATAAGGCGTTTCTAATTCCGATGACGCTATTTTCACTATCTGATCAGATAAATCCATCCAAATAGCCGCGGGTAAATTCAGTTTTAATCTTTCTGACACTAAAGTAATGCTTCTATTTGCTTCAACTAATAAAGAAGACTTTACAACTTTATAGTCATAAACTCCTTTCGCAATTAACACAATACTGACCAAAATAGTCGACATTACGATCAAACGAAATTTAATACTCAAGTTAGAAAAAATCTTGATAAGTAAATACTCCAAAGCTTAATTTATGACAATGATATTTTTGTGTATCAAATATCACGAATAAAGTTATGACTAACAATCGATAATTAGTATTAATCCAAAAGAATTAGGGCTTTAGTGCTAGTACTCACAGTGGTTGAGGTTTACTAAGAGGTTATTGAAATAAGGATTCGAAGCAATTCATCTGTAATGACTTCTACTTCTAATAAGGTTGTAAGTTTAACAGACAATTACATTGGTCGAATTAAACTTAAGCGCGATAAAGCCTATTTAAAATGTTGGTCAACATAAGTGACATGGAGCAAGACCAACGGCTCTCTCCTTGTCAAAAGATTTGTTTCAAGCCACTTATTTGGACGTAGCAGCAATACTGAGTTTATTAAGTACTGCGGTGATTTTATTTATGACTTGGTCGCAACCTTGAATATCATGACGAACTTTTATATATGCAGGATTATTATATGAGAGCCAAACTTTTTTTTCTGAATCTTCTGTAATGAGAACTTTTTGAGGAAGGTCAATTCCGGCATTTTGAGTGCATAACATTAATGGAGTACCAATCTTAGGGTTACCAAAAATAATAACTTCAGTTGCTCTTAGTTCCAAATTAACACCAGCAGCATTTTTTTGGTGATCAATCCTGGCAAATAATGTTAACCCTTTATCTTTTATGATGGATTCAAACCTGTCCGCAGTTTCTTTGGCTGAGTATTCACTTTCCAGTGTAATCAGGCTATCTTCAGCATTTGCATAAGAAGACGTTATTAAAATAAAAATTGCAATGGATATAACTCTAATCATAATTTTTCCTATTTATTATTTAATGATTGTTTGATGACTGATCAGGCCAGTCAATAAACACCTACAGCCCAAATAACAGGCTGAGTAATAGTTGACAAAATATTCGCCGAAGTAAAAACAGTCCATTGTATTTATTTCGTACTATGCATTTGTTATTCCCGCCGAGTAATACGCTAAGTCCACTTTTTAACTGGTGGTTGATATGCTTTAATGCAACAAAGCAGTTCTTCGGGAGTATCAGCTAAAATAAGCATTTCAGAGTATTTAGCACTTAAAAAACCTGAATCAGTCATATTTGTTATCATTGCAAGTAAATGCTGATAAAAACCATTTGAGTTATAAAGCGCACAAGGTTTCGAATGATGACCTAATTGCGCCCATGTCCATGCTTCAAAAATTTCCTCTAAAGTCCCTGCTCCACCAGGTAATGCGACAAAGGCATCAGCCATCGAAGCCATTTTAGCTTTTCTCTCATGCATATCTGACACAACAAATAACTCGGTTAACCCCTCATGTGCAATTTCTTTTTCTTTTAGATATTCAGGGATTACTCCAAAGGCCTTACCACCATTTTCTAAAACAGCGTTTGAAATAGTCCCCATCAATCCAACTTTTCCACCACCATAAACTAGATCAATATCGTTCTTTGCAAAGAACTCCCCTAACTTTTTAGCTTCGTTGACATAAGCAGGATCGTTCCCTGTACTAGACCCACAAAATACAGCTATTTTCATGTTGATTCACACCTTGATTGATCTAAGACGAGCATATAACGCCTCATTTAAAAGCAAATAATGGTTTGCTAAAATCTTGAGCAACGAAAACAGCTTACTGTTTTTGTTCTTATTAATTAACCATTAACATCCCATATTATCAAGATATTACAAGATAAATAGACTTCTTTGGGGTTGTTACTGGGAATACCCAATAATATGACATAATTTAATCATAAGGCAATATATTCAAGCCGATTGATAGTTAGCACCCCTCCCCTATAAATAGTAGCAATGCACTTCATACCGATAGATTATCTTCAAGTACATAGCAAACATGATCCTGAACATTACATGCTGTTTTTTAATCAATTATTCTAGTTATCTTCTTGTTATATTATTGTTTGTTTCACATAATATGTAGCGTGAGGTATTAACTCGTTATAAGGATATTTTAAATTTATGCATAACGCTCAAATAGGTATTGGCATACTAAAATACATTAACATTATGACAAAGTACTCTACATTATTAGTTATTTTACTATTTTCAATGATTGCCAATTCTATCAACGCACAATCTTACGTCGAATTAGATAATCAAAATAAAATTGAATTAAATGAACATGATCTCTGGTTCCAAACTCAATCCCTAGATACTAACCCTAGCTTTTTAGCGTTAAGTGAATTGCACCAAAATGCCAATAGAGTCACATCTACGTTTGGCGGAAATGGCGCTTATATTTCAAAGATTAAATTAACAAATTCCAAGGGAAAAAATGATACTTGGTTTGTTAATGTTCATGCGGTTTACTTAGATGTGGGGACAGCTTATTGGCAACCTGAACATGGCGAACCAATACCATTAGAAAACTTTGGCTATATGGGCAGTGAAAGCCCAAACATGGCTCATTCACAAGCTTTTTCTCTGCCATTAAACCATAACGAAAGCGGTACACTTTGGATTTATATACAAGCAAAAATGTTCGCAACACCTGTTTTAGTACAGTTTTATAGTAAAAAAGAGTTCTACACAAAGCAGTTTCTAACCAACAGTGTTTCCACAATTTCATTTACAGTAATGATGACGCTAGCCTTAATCGCTTTGTTCATTTACCTCAGAACCAAGTATTTAGTTACCTTGGCTTGTACCGGTTATATTGGCATTCAAGGCTTAGGCTGGTTTACCGCATCAGGAAGTTTTGGCGATCTATTCACGGTGTCAGTATTTAATCCTGTTTATAGCGGCATAGTTATTTTCCCTTTTGCTATAGCCTCTGCCAGCCAGTTCACTAAATTGCTATTCAATTGTCCGCAAGAACACCCCAGATTGACTTTAACATTCAACTTACTATCAATTGTCTGCTTGAGCTTAGGCATTATTATGCCTCTTATCCCTTTTACACAGAGCTTCTTAATATCGCATGTCATCGCCACGATCTGGATTCCGCTCTGTATTGGTACGGGTATATTTATGCTCGCAAAAAACGATTTCAGAGCGAAGTATTATTTAATAGGCAACCTTATCTATAGTTTCACTTTAGCTGGCTACATTTTATCTCATCTCTTTGAAATCATTTGGAATATTTCTCTTGAAGTGATTGTGCAAATTGCATTAACTATTGATTGTATGTGCATTTTGCTTTCGTTATCAGAATGG
This sequence comes from uncultured Colwellia sp., assembly GCA_913058405.1. Taxonomy (GTDB): domain Bacteria; phylum Pseudomonadota; class Gammaproteobacteria; order Enterobacterales; family Alteromonadaceae; genus Colwellia. Next base: position 13,646 of record CAJXRC010000108.1, read on the forward strand.
CTGCAAATTCAACAAAAAGAGTTTCATCGCAGTTATACTATTTCTCGTATTGACCCATTAACACAAATAGGCAATCGTTTTGCTCAAAATGAAAAGCTGGCTAGTTTAAAAGGACAGTACAGCATCACTTTCATTGATCTTGATGGTTTTAAAAAAATTAATGACAAACTCGGTCATGAAGCAGGTGATAATATGCTAATTGATACAGCCGATATAATGCAAAAAAAACTGCAAGGACTTGGCTCAATATTTCGATGTGGAGGTGATGAATTTATCTGGGTAGTCGATATTGAAAATGCACAACGAGCTGAAACGATAATTATACAACTATCTGATCTATTGCTTCAAACTGAAAAGGAGCTGCAACAAAAAGGATGGATTGACGCGGGTCTTAGTTTCGGTATTGCCACCAGTTTTGAAACACTCAATCAATCAGAGTGTTTATCACTAGCCGACCAACGAATGTATAAATACAAACAAGATAAAATGGCAATAAAGGAACTAGCTGCTTGTAGTTAATCGTATACCCAAACTACTTGGTGGTTACCCAGAGAATTTGTGCATCGATGTCACTGACAGAAATAACTAAATGCCCCATCATCGCATCATAATAGACACTATCGCCCTTTACCAAGTTTACCGGTTCGTAGAATTCAGTCAGCAGTTGCACTTCCCCTTCAAGTACTAGCATATACTCTTCACCTGTATGGCGAACCCACTCGCCAAAATCATCGAAGCTACGTGCGTGAACTCTACACTTGTATGGCATCATTTTCTTACGGCTAAATTGCGTGGAAAGTAACTCATGCTCATAGGTGGAAGTTAAATGATAATTCCCTTGATCTTTTAACGTTATATCACGACGGCCAACCGCTTGAGTCATTGCTGGCTTGGTAAATAATTGCGGTAACTCAATATTTAAACCGGTTGCTAACTTCTGCATCACAGCAAAAGTCGGTGAAATTTGTTCATTTTCTATTTTCGATAAAGTTGAAGGCGCTAAGTTAGTCAGATTAGCTGCTTCTTTAAGGGTTAGTTTGTTCCTCATTCGAATCGATTTTAACTGCGCACCTATGCCAATAGCCCTTACTGCGCGTACGTCATGTTTTCTGCTTGCGACTGTCATCGACATCTACACATCCTTTTTCAATATTATTTATCACGTTATTTTGTCTCTTGTGTGCACAGAAAAAGAAACAAAGCATGCTATTAAAATTATGAGATAAAATGTTAAAACAACGACAATATTTACAGTAAAGTTAATAAAAACTGTCATTTTTACTGCTACTAAAAAGTAACGAACAAGAGTTAGCTACTTAGAAAAGACTACTGTCTTTTTGCCATACATGAATATGCGATGTTCGATATGACAACGCACCGCGCGCGACAGCGTTA
>CAJXRC010000109.1 GCA_913058405.1 uncultured Colwellia sp.
ACGAGATCTAGTACGGTCTCGTGGGCTCGGAGATGTGTATAAGAGACAGCTACAAGATGGGAAAATCGTCCATAATTTTATAATGTAGTGAGATTACTTGATTGTTATTGATAGATCAATGAGTTAAAAATAAAACCTTAAGTGGTTGATGTGTGAAAGGAGGCAATTTGCGCGCTTTGTTGTAGAAAGAAGGAATTACAATCAACTGTATAAATAAACAGTTTAACTTAAGATAAATATAAGACTATTTTGTTATTAAATAAACATTATTAGAACGAATTAAGTTAATTCCTCACTTAAATAAAAAATGTGACTTGATCTACAAACAATAAGGTCTCTAACTTAATAAAATTGCTGTCCCCCAAAGGTTAATAATTTTACCTTAGGAGGGAAGTAGTCGTTTAATGCTATTTACGACCATGTAACGGCTTGAAACTCATCAGAGCAAAAAATGACGCTATGCTTGTTGCAATTATTACCGTCGTCAGCGCAGCAAGGTTCATTTGCCCATAAAGCGCAAATCGTAATAGTTCAACACAAGAAGTAAAAGGATTAAACTGACAAAGCCAATATAGCCACAGGCTGGCTTCTTGCATTTTCCACAGCGGATATAAGGCACTTGAGAGGAAAAACATTGGGAAAATAACAAAGTTCATCACTCCTGCAAAATTTTCTAATTGCTTAATAAGGTTAGATAACATTAAGCCTAATGCACCAAGGAAAAAAGCAATTAAGAAAATAGCAGGTATTGAGCTAACATAGCCCATTAGTGGTATATCAACATCAACTAGTTGAGCGAAAAGTAGAAAAATCACCACTTGTAAAAGTGATAGCAACGCACTGGCAATTAACTTACAGCATAATAAAAAAGGTCGCGGTAACGGACTCATCAAGAGAACTTTCATGCTGCCCATTTCACGGTCATAAACCATGGAGAGTGAGCTTTGCATGCCATTGAATAAAATGATCATGCAACAAAGGCCTGGGGTAATATATTGCTGATAAGTAATATAAGTACCGTAAGGCTCCATAATAGAAACCCCTAATGCAGCTCTAAAACCCGCAGCAAAAACAACTAACCAAAGCAGTGGCCTAACTAACGCACTTAATAAGCGCGAACGTTGCTGGAAAAAACGTAACACTTCACGCTTAACAATGCCATTAAAACAATAAAGATAACGATTATTCATCAAGTGAGCTCCGCGTTAGCCGTTAACGAGCGATAAAGCTGATATACATCGGCGACATTATGTTTTTTACATAACTCCCCACTGATGCCCTGCGCTTGAATTTTTCCTTCATCAATAATAATTAACTGGTCTTGTGCTGATATTTCATCGATTAAATGCGTTGCCCACAACACACAAATACCTAATTTTTTACTAAGGGAGCCAACGTATTCGGTGATCATTTTTCTGCTATCAATATCTAAACCCACTGTAGCTTCATCAAGCAATAAGACTTTTGGTTGATGGATAAGCGCTCGGGAAATTTCAACACGGCGGCGATGTCCGCCATTTAAGGATCTGACTTTATCATCGAGTCGTTTCGTTAATTGCAGCTGAGCCAAAATATCACTGATATTATCGAGCGCTTGTGATGAGGAAAGACCATGTAGCGCGGCATAATAAGTTAAATTCTGCTTAACCGATAAATCTAAATCTAACGTGCTTTGCTGAAAAACGACGCCCATTGACTGCATGATGTTCGACTTATGATGTTTATAATCATAGCCATTGATTTTAATATTCCCCGATGCAGCCTGATAAAGCCCCGTTAACATGGAGAACAAGGTACTTTTACCTGCGCCATTGGGACCAAGCAATACATTAAAACCATTGGTAATACTAAGATCTAAACCATCAACGGCTGCTTTTTTACCGTAATAAAAAGTGAGATCCTTAGTTACTATACTCATGGTTTATTTCGTATCACTACGCCCCATGGGTAACGCCCAACCTTAATTGATTTAGTGACTTTCATACGTTCAACATCAATCACTGACACATCGCCACTTATGCCGTTAGTCGTTATTAACTGGCTTTCATCTTGGTTAAACGCCAGTTGCCAAACCCGTCGGCCAACCAGTAAATATTTATCGACTACCATTTTTTTACGATCAATCACCGCAACATGATTTGCCGGCCCCAAAGCCACGAACGCATATCGTCCATCTTGAGTTAATTCAATGCCTACAGGTTGCACACGGTCATGATGAATACCACGTATATCAAAGGTAAATTCCTTAATGATTTTTTGACTGGCAACATCAAGTATCACCACAGTTCCACCAATTTCAGAGCTCACCCACAAATATTTACTGTCTTTAGTAAACTTAGCCGACCTTGGTCTTGAACCCACCAAAGTATTGGCATAGTTTTTATGGGTTTTGGTATCAATCCAATGCACCATATTGGTTGTTTCTGAGGTCACAACAACCGTTTTTCCATCTGGACTCACCGCTAATCCTTCTGGTTCAACGCCAACATCTACTTGAGTGATAACCGAAGCAGAATCAATATCAATTACCGTCAGTAAGGCATCATCTTCATTAGAGGTATAAATAATTTTACCATTGGGATGCAATGCTATGGTTTCAGGGTCTTCACCTGAGGGAAGTTCTCCGATGATCTGTTCTGTTTTTATATCGAGTATTTGAATGCTATCTGACTCACTCGCACATATATAAGCAAGTGTCTGCTCTTCGTTGAGAATAATGCCCCGAGGTCGTTGCCCTACCGCAATTTGTTTAATCACTTTATTGAGCTTTAAATCGATAACTGAAATATTGTCATCCTTTTCATTGGTGACATAAGCAAACTCAGTGGCATACACAGATGCTGTGCTAAACAACGCAGTGACAATCAAAAATCTAAAAGTCACTTTAAAAGTTAAGTTAAAAGTTGTTCTAAAAAGCGGTTTTAAAAATAATGTCTTTTTCATAAGTTACCTTGAGCCCTTTATCCGATGCGAGCCTTTATTGAGAGTTCACGCTAAGCATTTTTGTTCAATACTTATCGAGCTAAATTTATTTGTCTACTTAACTTGTTCAGTTATCTATTCAGTTATCTATTCAGTTACTTATTATTATCTAGATAGTTCACATTGAGATTCCTGCGCATCAAAACCAAGGGTATCAAGTTCAGTAATGGGATGAAGCATACCTGGTTGTGGTGATTGCGAGACCAATGCGTGAGGATGAACCAGTGCCAATGGCATTCTCAATTGACGACTCCAAGGACGGAAACTCAGCTTACGCCCTTTATAAGCAGCCAATTCAAAATCTACCGAATTGATGTACGCAATGAGCTCGTTACTCTTATTTGTATGAAGTTTATGAACCGACTCTGCAACACTGCGTACCGCGAGATAGGCTGAAAAGTCCAATTCATTCATTTTTCTATCAGCCATGTCGATAAAACGATTCTGCAGTTGAGTAGCGCCCCACTGCTCTATCACACTATGCCATGCAAGGGCTTCTAAACCAGCCGAACCTATAACAGGTCGAGGTAAGTAGGTATTAAAGGGTAAAAATTCTGCAAAACTTTTTGACTTGTCCGCAGCATAAACCACATCATAATCTTTTACTGTTTGCGTAAACAAAGGAATTTCTTGTTGTGCACTTCGTCTAAGATCAGTATTAAAATCCCACTGTTTTTCATCAATAATCTTTAAACCGAAACGTTTAGCCGAGCGTTTAAATGAATTGGCTAGCAGTACATCTTCATCTTTACTGCCTTGTATTAGTAGCACCTTATTCATTCGACGATAAAGTAGCCATTGAGCAAGTGCATCAGACTTCATCGCATCACTAGGTATAGTGTGTAAAACAGAGCTCAAACACTGGCTATCACGTAATTCATCCGCAGTCTCACTGATATTAAACAGCAACACTGACTTATTCTTAGCCCAACGATCTAACTGCACTAATTGTGCTAAAGGGGCATCAATAATAAAAATGCGTCGTCCTTGCTGATATTGTCCTTCAAAGTGATCTAAGAATTGTGGTGTTTTTGTTGCGACAAAATAGCTTAAGCTAAAGTGCTGCTGGAGAAATTTCCCGGTGGTATTTGAATCACTGACCGCAAGTTTAGCTCCCTGAAAACCACTATCGTCTGGCTTTTTAAAAAAGTTGGAGGTACCAGCTACCGGCGCTTTGACTAACTTTACATAACTAATATCAAGCGTGATTGGGCTTGATAGTGCGTTAACACTAAAGAGCCATAGGCAAAACCCTATGCTTTTTACTAGATACTTCTTGAACTTTGCCCTTGTCACAACAAACATAGCGGCCCCAATAATAAAAATAAATTAACGAATCAGTAAACAATCAACCAATATACAGGCTTGTTATATAGTTAATTCTTTGAACAAAATGTCAAAACAACGTCTAACTAAATCGTTTACCTATAATGGTAATGACTACCAGCATATAGAAAAAGTGCATAAAGTTAAAAAGATAAACATTCCAACAAAACATTGTAACTAGCTAATATATAACAAAATAAAATAAATTAAGCAGTTTTTAATCTATAAATTCATACTAAAGGATGAGGTGTAACCGAGCTAAAGTACAATTCTGGAAGCGCGCTAACCTCGCTAAGATGGTCTTATCAGAATTAAACACACAACTTTTACGTGAAAGAAGGTACACAGTGATGATAAAACTTAACTTAGGCCGCAGCCATTTAATTGCACTCATATCAATATGTTCATTTGGCGTAGCGGCTCACGGCCCTGTGACCCCACAAGCAATAAACACCTCAACATTACCAACCTTAGGCGAAGAGTGGGAAGATACTAATCCTTACCGCGCAAAAGATGGTGAAGTAATGACAGAAATTTTACGTGTTGGTGCCTCAGCCTATAACCAAAACTGTGCACGTTGTCATGGTTTAGGTGGCATATCAGGCGGTATTGCCCCTGATTTACGTCAATTACCCGCAGATTATGATGGCGATGAGTGGTTCATTTATCGTGTACAAAATGGTGCGGTTCGTAATGGCGCAGTTTATATGCCGAAAATGACTGAGCATTTAAACCAAGAAGCACTTTGGTCTATTCGTACTTGGTTAGAGTCCGTTAGTGATGAAGAATAAATTTTATTCTCTCTTTTTGTGGATAAGCTGTTGTAGCCTATTGTGCTCAACAGCTTTTTCACGATCTTACGATGATATTATTGAAAGCAATGAAATTACCGTTGCTGTTTATAGCGACTTCATTCCTTTTTCATACCAAGAAAATGGCCAAGCAAAAGGCATTGATATTGACGTCGCAAAACATATAGCCATGCAGTTAGGCGTTAAACTGCATTTCAGGTGGGTAACCGCTGATGAAAATGTTGAGGATGACTTACGCAATAATTTATGGAAAGGACATTTCCTTAAACGCAGTGTTGCTGACTTGATGCTAAGAGTTCCCTACGATAAAGCGTATTCTGAGCTGCGTGACGATATTGGTGAACGGGTACATGAACAGGTACACATGTTCGCTCCCTATCATACTGAGTCATGGAAAATCGTTTTTAATACTAAAAAAATTGATGATGTCAGCACCATGGCTGTCTTCCAGTATCATGACATAGGTGTCGAAGTAGACTCCATTCCACAGTTTTACCTTCTCTCTGTCTTCAATGGTCGAATGCGCAACAAAACTAAACAGTTTTCTTCATTAGCCTTAGCTGTTTCAGCAATGTCTGAACAGAAGATTGATGCCGTCATGGGACTTCGCAGTCAGGTGAGTCATTTCCAACATCAGCTTAATTCTCCTACTTACCAGTTAGCAACGAATGCCTTTCCAATGTTAGGAAAACAACAGTGGGATATAGGCATGGCGGTCAAGAGTGACTATCGCCAATTAGGTTACGCCGTTGCAGATATTGTCGAAGCTATGATAAGCCAAGGACAAATGAAGAAAATATTTGATCAGTACAACGCTGTGTATCAAATTCCAAACCTGTATTCAGTCAATGAAGAGGAATGAAAAAGCGATAACGTTAAATATCATCCTTTTCATCATACTAAATGATGAAAAAAACGCTACCGCCGAGTAATAGAGAAGTAAATAGAGACGTTTTAATATCGTTATAGCCTGCTTAATTGATTTACTAAAATCGCGAGACGATAAGTAAATTCATTGACGTTATGCAGGAAGGTATACCCAAACTACATGAGGATTCAGGTTTCAGCTGGAGTTATAAACGTCTTTAAGCAAGACATTGATTAAAGAGAACGGTTGTTCCATTGTCTAAATCAATAACGCAGCAGAAAGCGTTTATAAACCAGCCCTGTTGGGGATGTCTGAGCAAATAATGTTCTTCGTTTCTTTCTTTTTTAAGGGAGTAACCCTTAATAAAAAAAAGAGCCTTGTTCATTAACTGCTCAGGCATCCTGAAACACGAATCTCCAAGTAGTTTGGGTAGATAGAGAAGAATATCTTTAACCAAATTTACAACCCGAGAGGAAATAACAATGATAACAACATGTAAAACAAAGGTATTGTCATTATCGATGGCAGTTTCTTTAGCGTTAACCGGCATAGCAAGTGCTGAAGTAACCGATAAAGATATTGCCAATGACCAAATGACAACTGATGATGTTGTGTCCTATGGACTTGGTCTAAGAGGACAACGTTACAGCCCTCTTGATAAAATAAATATCGACACAGTTAAAGAGATGCGTCCAGTTTGGTCGTTCTCGTTAGGTGGCGAAAAACAACGTGGTCAAGAATCTCAGCCTATGGTTAAAGATGGCGTCATGTATATTACAGGCTCATACTCACGTGTGTACGCCATAGATGTAAATACTGGTGACGAACTTTGGCAATATGACGCTCGATTACCAGATGGCATTATGCCTTGTTGTGACGTTATTAACCGTGGTGTTGCGTTATACGGCGATCTAGTTATTTTTGGTACGCTTGATGCCAAACTAGTCGCGCTTAATAAAAACACCGGTAAAGTGGTTTGGAAAAAGAAAGTAGAAGATTATAAAGCAGGTTACTCAATCACTGCTGCACCAATCGTTGTTAAAGGTAAAATCATCACAGGGGTTGCTGGTGGTGAATTTGGCGTAGTTGGTAAAGTAAGAGCTTATGATGCCAAGAATGGTCAACTTGTATGGGAACGTCCAACAGTTGAAGGCCATATGGGTTATATCTGGAAAAATGGCAAGAAGACTGAAAATGGTATTTCTGGTGGTAAAGCAGGCGAAACATGGCCAGCAGAACTTTGGAAATCAGGTGGTGCTGCGCCTTGGTTAGGTGGTACTTATGATGCCGATGTTGATTTATTATTCTTTGGTACGGGTAACCCTGCACCTTGGAACTCTCATTTACGTCCAGGCGATAATCTTTTCTCATCATCACGTTTAGCGATTGACCCAGATACCGGTAAAATTGTTTGGCATTTTCAAACCACACCGCACGACGGTTGGGATTTTGATGGTGTTAACGAACTTATTTCTTTCGATTACAAACAAAATGGTAAAACTGTTAAAGCGGCCGCAACAGCTGACAGAAATGGTTTCTTCTATGTATTAAATCGTGAAAATGGTGACTTCATTCGAGGCTTCCCATTTGTTGATAAACAAACTTGGGCTTCAGGTCTTGATAAGAAAGGACGCCCTATTTATATCGACAGTAATAGACCAACAGATCCAAGCAAATCAAAAGATGGTAATAAAGGTAGCACAGTTGTTGCAGCCCCTGCTTTCTTAGGCGGAAAAAACTGGATGCCTATGGCATACAGTCAAGATACTGAGTTGTTCTACGTACCATCAAACGAATGGGAAATGGACATCTGGAATGAACCAACTGCTTATAAAAAAGGCGCTGCTTATTTAGGTGCTGGCTTTACTATTAAAGCAATTAATAAAGACTATATCGGTGTATTAAAAGCAATCGACCCTAAAACAGGTAAAGTTGTTTGGCGTTACAATAACTATGCTCCTTTATGGGGTGGTGTATTAGCTACGGCGGGTAACCTAGTCTTTACTGGTAATCCTGAAGGTTACTTATTAGGCCTTGACGCTAAGACGGGTGAAGTTAAATATAAATTCAACACCGGCTCAGGCATTGTTGGCTCACCAATTACCTGGGAAATGGATGGCGAACAATACCTTTCAGTTTTATCTGGTTGGGGTGGCGCTGTACCTTTATGGGGTGGTGATGTTGCCAAGCGTATCAAGCACTTAAACCAAGGTGGTAGTGTGTGGACGTTTAAATTACCTAAGTAATACCAAATCCATTAAGGTATTTCTCTTTCAGTAAGAGAGAAATAAAAGGCTTTTGAATTTATTCAAAAGCCTTTTTTACTTTAAATCTATACTTTCAATCACTTAAAACCAGCCTTTTCTAGGGCTTTAATCAACTCGTTCTAAAGTATGATGTTTTCTATGCAAAGGGAGAATAGTGTACTTACCTTACTGCTACTAATATGAATACATGAAACAACGCTTTGGTAGTTATCAAATTGATAAGTATCAAAGTAAATATAAACAGGGCCACGGAAAAGAGTTTTACTCTGGCTGGTCTAGATACGAGGTGATATATGATCTATGCAAACCCAGGCAGTGAAGGTTCTGTCGTTTCTTTCAAACCTAAATATGAAAACTTTATCGGCGGTAAGTGGGTTGCTCCAGTAAAAGGAAATTACTTTACTAATACCACCCCTGTAACTGGTGAAGCAATTTGTGAAATTCCGCGTTCAAGCGCTGAAGATATCGAATTAGCACTTGATGCTGCTCATGCAGCAAAAACAGCATGGGGCAAAACCTCAGTTCAAGATCGTTCAAATATCTTATTAAAAATAGCAGACCGTATTGAAGCGAACCTTGAGTTAATAGCCGTTGCTGAAACTTGGGATAACGGTAAACCAGTACGTGAAACACTTAATGCTGACATCCCGTTAACGGTTGATCATTTTCGCTATTATGCAGGCTGTATCCGTGCTCAAGAAGGTACTCTTTCACAAATTGATGACGATACTGTTGCTTATCACTTCCATGAGCCTATCGGTGTTGTTGGTCAAATAATTCCGTGGAACTTTCCTATGCTGATGGCTGCATGGAAATTAGCGCCAGCACTTGCTGCGGGTAACTGTATTATTCTTAAACCAGCTGAGCAAACACCTGCAAGTATTCTGGTATTTATGGAATTAATTGCTGACTTGTTACCAGATGGTGTACTAAACATTGTTAATGGTTACGGTAAAGAAGCTGGTGAAGCATTAGCCACTAGCACACGTATTGGCAAAATTGCCTTTACCGGTTCAACACCTGTTGGCCAACATATTTTGAAATGCGCTGCAGAGAATCTAATCCCTTCTACGGTAGAGCTTGGTGGTAAATCACCAAACATCTTCTTCGGTGATATCACGCAGTTTGAAGATGACTACCTTGATAAATGTGCTGAAGGTTTTGCGTTAGGTTTCTTTAACCAAGGTGAAGTATGTACTTGTCCTTCTCGTGCACTAGTACAAGAAGATATTTTTGATGTGTTCATGGAAAAAGTACTTGAGAAAACCAGAAACATCGTTCGTGGTAACCCACTTGATGTTAATACTATGGTTGGCGCACAAGCGTCTAAAGAACAATACGACAAAATCCAAGGTTACCTACAAATAGGTAAAGACGAAGGAGCAGTTGTACTTTCTGGCGGTAGCGCTGAAAGCTTAGACGGCTCACTTGAAACGGGTTATTACATCCAACCAACTATTTTAAAAGGTAAAAACTCAATGCGAGTTTTCCAAGAAGAGATTTTTGGTCCTGTAATTTCTGTTACTACCTTTAAGGATGCTGAAGAAGCGTTACAAATAGCAAACGATACAGCGTTTGGTTTAGGTGCTGGTGTCTGGACCCGTGATGCTAACCTTGCTCATCGCATGGGTCGTGGTATTGAATCAGGACGAGTCTGGACTAACTGTTACCATTTATATCCTGCTCATGCTGCCTTTGGTGGTTATAAGAAGTCAGGTATTGGTCGCGAAACTCACAAGATGATGCTTGATCATTATCAGCAAACTAAGAACTTATTAGTAAGCTATAGCACCAGTCCGTTAGGTTTCTTTTAAGGCTATCTTTAAGTTTATATTTTAGTACTTAGCCCCTAGTTAATGAGTGTCCCTTTATAAAGTAAGCGACACTCATTTTTTTTATACAGCTCACGATAATTTATTCAGGTGTTAACATGCCTTTTAAACAATTAAAAAGTCTCAATATCTGGGTTCTTCTCACCCTACTTTTAATGTTAACAACCTCTTTTTATTCTGTTGCGTTTAATACAACCACTCATGCTAATGTCACCACAATCTCCGATGAAGTAGCTCAACTCTTTCCTAGTGCCACTCGTGTTGGCCCTATTGATACAAAGATTGCCGTAACGCCTGTTTATCAATTAAATGAACTCTTAGGTTATGTTTTTGAATCGGATGATTTTGTTAACTTCATTGGCTTCTCAGGTCAAACAATTAACCTGTTAATTGGTCTTGATACACAAGGCGTTTTTACCGGTTTAAAAATACTCAATCATAACGAACCGATCTTTTTACACGGCTTAGGCGAGCAGCCTATGTTTAAATTCATCAAACAATATCAAGGGCATTCAATTAAAGAGCGGTTTATTGTTAATGCTCGCGCTAAAACGTCCCTTGATGCAACCTACATTGACGGCGTCACACGCGCGACGATATCAGTATTAGTCATCAATGACACCATTACCGCTTCAGCACTTAAAGTCGCACGAGAAAGGCTCTCGGGCTTTGTAGCACCTTCACAAACCAGCATTAATCCCGACTACTATCAAACACTCAGTTTCACCGAACTGCTCGATAAAAAGTTCATAAAACATTGGCAGCTTAATCGTGAACAAGCACTCGCGATGACCGAAACATCACCAACAAATTTAGCGAATGAAATTAACCAAATTACTGAGGAGGGAGATGACTTCATCGACCTCTATTTTGCTTTTGTCAATATCCCTATTATTGGTAAAAACTTATTAGGTGAAGAAGAATATCAACGTTTACTTGATAGCTTAAAACCAGGTGAACACGCCCTAATGATGTTTGGTAGTGGCCAATACCACTTTGTTAGTGAAGATTTTACGCCACAAACTGTTCCCAATCGCTTAAGTGCACAGCAAGCTACCCTGCCTGTTGATCTTCGTGATATCGACTTTTACAGCTTTTACGACCCTTCATTTTCGCAAACCGTACCTGACTTCGATGAAATAAAAGTTTTTAGAATAAAATCTCAATCAGGCTTTGAATTAAATAAAGAATTTTCGTTATCGTTAATGGTGAGTTACAACAAGTCGTTTTTATCTCAGCAACAACACAGTTTTTCAATTAAAAATACCCTACCAGACAGTTTGTTTATTCATAATATCCTCGAAATTAACCCTGAAGAAAATCGACCACTATGGGTGAAAATTTGGATTAGTCGTAGCACTGATATCATTATACTTAGCATTTATCTTATCTTTTTAGTTTGGCTTTTTATCAAACAAGAAGCACTCGCCCAAAGCGCTAAAGCCACACATAGAATACGATTTATTTCGTTAGCTTTTGTCATCGGATTTATAGGTTTTTATGCGCAAGGTCAATTATCAGTAGTTAATATTTACACCTTATTCTTGTCACTCTGGCAGGGTTTTAATATCGATGTATTTCTGCTTGATCCAATCATTTTTATTTTGTGGGTCTTTGTCTTTATTAGTCTTTTTCTCTGGGGAAGAGGTCTATTCTGTGGTTGGTTATGTCCTTTTGGCGCTTTACAAGAATTTGCCGCGTTAGTGGCAAGTAAACTCAAAATAAAACAAATTAAAATCAAACCTCAACACCATAGGGCCGCACAAAAAATAAAATATATTGTGTTAATTTTACTGGTTGGCAGTTCATTTTATTCACTAACACTTGCAGAGCAGCTTGCAGAAATAGAACCCTTTAAAACCAGTATCACGCTTAATTTCGTTCGTTATTGGCCGTTTGTCTTGTATGTAGTATTACTACTTGCTCTTAGTTTAAAGATTCACAAAGTTTACTGTCGTTATTTATGTCCGTTAGGTGCAGGGCTCGCTGTTATTGGTCGATACCCACTTTTCAAATGGCTAACACGCCGCAAAGAGTGTGGTACCCCCTGTCAACTATGTCGAAATAAAAAGTGTGGTATTGATGCCATCAATAAAGACGGCTCTATTGACTATGGTGAATGCATTCAATGCTTAGAATGCTTAGTCACCATCAAAAGTCCAAAAGAATGTGTGGTTGATAAATATTCGAAAAAAAGAAGAGCAAAAGCAGTGGTGGTAACACCACATACCGAATATATAAATCAGCTTGAGCAAAAGGAATGTTAGCAAAAGTATTCTGCAATATTGTTTTATACAACATACTGAAAATTACTTATAAGTTAACGTGTTAATAGTAAAGTTAGCACATGCAAATCAGAGTAAATATGGTTATTCTATATTTCATTTATAAAATGTATCAGCTTGTTGCTAGGCTGCCAATAGGAATTATATGAGTACAATTAAAACAATTACCGCGGTCAGTAATGCCACTGATCCATTCCTTGCAAGCCAAGAGCTTTACCAGCAACTTAATCAAGACAATATCTGCTTTGTACTATTTTATTGCTCGTCAACCTATGCACTCGATGCACTCGCCCAAACGATGGAAGAGACTTTCAAAGAAACTAAAATTGTTGGCTGTACCACGGCAGGAGAAGTAACTCAGCAAGGTTACGAGCAACATTCTATTGTTGCTATAGGTTTCTCGAGTGATTATTTTGCCATCGGCGCTAAACTTATCGAGTCGATGGAAAAGTTCGATACTATCAATGCACAATCAACAATCAATGAGTTGGTAGAAGATTGTCAGTCAAAAGATTTAACCGCAATTAAAAACAACAGTTTTTTGCTCACTTTACTCGATGGCCTATCTTCAAACGAAGAACAATTCCTGGTTACGTTAAACTCTGCAACCCGAGGTATTCCCCATTTTGGCGGCTCTGCTGGAGACGATATTAACTTAGCGAAAACGCATGTCTATTACCAAGGTAATTTTTATCAAAATGCCGCTATCGTGATTATGGTAAATACGACTTTATCTTTCGAGGTTTTTAATTGCCATCATATAGCCCTGCCGACGGAAAAATTAGTGGTTACAAGCGCAGATGCTGACAGTAGAACTGTCTATGAATTAAATGCTGAACCTGCCGCGCTTGAGTATGCAAAGTTATTAAATATGGATTTGAAGGATTTGAGTCCTGAAGTGTTTTCGCTCAATCCTTTAGCCGTAAAAGTCGGTGGCCAATACTATATTCGTTCAATTCAAAAAGTGAATGAAGCTGACTTGAGCTTAACATTCTACTGCGCTGTCGATGTTGGCATTGTACTCACTGCAGTAGAAATGGGTGACATCTTTGATCCTGTGACTAAAAGGTTAGATGAAATTTCACACCGTTACGGAAAACCCGAGCTAGTGCTCGCGTGCGATTGCTTTTTAAGGCGTTTAGAAATTGAACAAAAAGGTTTGGAAAATACAGTGAAAAAATTAAATGCTAAGTACAATATTGCTGGCTTTAATACCTATGGTGAACACATCAATGGCACGCATTTAAATCAAACCTTTACCGGTGTTTACATTGCGGGAGGTATTAATGAGTGATCAATCCTTAGAAGAAGAATTAGCTCAATTAAAAAAACAAAATATTAAGCTAAAAAAAATTAACGATGCTTTGATGCAACGGGTAGAAGACAGCGGAGAAAACCAGTATGCGCCTTATACGGCCTTTGAGCATTCGGTGCATCTTGCTGAACAAGTACGAGAAAAAACGCAAACCTTAAATGAAACACTGGCAAAACTTGAGCGGAGTAATCACGCATTAAAACAAGCAAATGCTCAAGCTAACCTGTTCAAACAACGCTTTATTGATGCAATAGAAAGTATTTCAGAAGCCTTTGTTTTACTCGACAGTAAAGGCCGAATTATTTTACAAAACAGTAATTTCGCCAATTTTTGGATCGACTCAGGTTTACCCATTACAGAAGGTGTTAATCTCAAAGACTTAAAAGATTTAGCCAAAACCCGCGGCATTATTCAACGAGCTTCTCCAGGTGATGCGTTTGCCAGCCCAGTATATCAATTATCAGATGGTCGATGGTTTCAATTAAACGAACACCAAACCAGCGAAGGTGGTTGGGTAATGCTCTATACCGACATTACCGCGGTAAAAACGGCAGAAAGTGCCCGTTATGAACGAGGCATGGCGCAAAAGTCACTGTTACTACAAAACTTGATTGATAACATTTCTCAGGGGGTAGTGCTGATCAGCAGTCATAACAAAATCGAAGTATGGAATACACGTTTTGCCCAGATCAGTCAATTATCCCCTCACCTGTTACGAGGAACGCCCACCACTGACAATATGCAACATTTAACGGAACTCGATTTAGCACCAAAATCAAGTACCAATAACTACTCCTACACCCAGACATTGATTAACGGCACCGTATTAGAAATAAAAAGTCATCGACTTAAAAACGGAAAAACCATTAAAACTTATAGCGATATTACCGAACGTCATCGCTACGCAGAATCTTTAAGAAAAAGTGAAAGTTGGTTGCGATTAATCACGGATAACGTACCCGCCATGATTGCTTATGTCGGTAAGGATCTGAAGTATCAGTTTACCAACCAAGTGTACGTTGACTGGTATGGATGGCCTCAGGGTGGCCTTAATGGCTTAGAGTTAGAGCAAAGTCGTGTCCATTCAAACTTTACTAAAATAAGACGTTACGTTGATCGCGCTTTGGAAGGTGAAAGTGTTAGCTTTACCATTGATGAAAAAAACAAGTTTGGTGAATCGAGCTATTTATTAAAATCTTATGTGCCTAATCGTGATGTTAACGGTGATGTCCTTGGATTTTTCGTACTCATTCGTGATACTGTCTCTTATACACATCTCCGAGCCCACGAGACCGTACTAGAT
>CAJXRC010000110.1 GCA_913058405.1 uncultured Colwellia sp.
TTTCAAGTCAAGGATGAGCAAGAGGCTAAGGAAAACGGTAAGCAAAATAATCACGAAAAAACCCGTTTATTAATCGCGCAGGTTTCGGGTACGTTAGGTGTCATTGTTAGTATCGTCACTTTATTTGGGATGATTGCTTCACCCGTGATAGTGATGCTTTTTGGTACTGGCTGGTTTATTGATTGGTTGAATGATGCACCAGGTGGCGAGAAGTTCGATTTGGCAAGTAACTTATTATCAATTACTTTCCCTTATTTGTGGTTTATTAGTTTTGCTGCGTTAACGGGGGCGGTACTTAATACCTTAGGCCGATTTGCTGTTGCTGCTTTTACACCGGTTCTGTTAAATATCGCTATTATCGGAATGGCCATTTTTGGCTCGCCCTATACAGAAAGTCCCGCCCATGCTTTAGCTTGGGGCGTGTTTTTAGGGGGGCTTATACAATTTCTTTTTCAAATTCCATTTATGTACAAAGCGGGGATGTTGGTAAAACCTAAATGGGCTTGGCACAGTGAAGGAGTCACTAAGATTCGAAAACTGATTGTGCCTGCATTGTTCGGTGTATCAGTAACGCAAATTAATTTACTACTTGATACCGTTATTGCCAGCTTTTTAATTACAGGATCTATCAGTTGGCTCTATTATGCCGATAGATTACTTGAATTTCCGCTTGGCCTTTTTGGTATTGGTATTGCAACAGTAATATTGCCTAGCTTGTCAAAGTTACACAGTAAAAATAACCCAGCAGAATTTAGTGCCACCCTAGATTGGGGAATTAGAGTGATTAGTCTTTTTGGTTGGCCGGCGTTGGCAGGACTCATGGTGTTAGCTCAGCCTATTATTATGGTGCTATTTATGCGGGGCGAGTTCGACCAACAAACCGTATTACAGGTTTCCATGGCATTATTTGCCTACCTATCAGGCTTGTTAAGTTTTATGTTTATCAAAATACTTGCTCCTGGTTATTACGCACGACAAGACACAAAAACACCCGTAAAAATAGGCATTATTGCTATGGTTGCCAATATGATATTTAACTTGATGTTGGCACCTTTTATCGGCTATGTCGGGCTTGCGTTAGCAACTTCATTGTCTGCAACATTAAATGCTTGGCTGCTATATCGTGGATTAAAGTCACAAGGTGTTTATCAGTTATCTGCTAACACACTTATTTTTATTGGTAAATTAGTGATAAGTGCTGGGGTTATGGCTTTGGTTGTTTATCAATTATCCAGCAACTTTGAGGTTTGGTTAGCGATGAACTTCCTTAAACAAGTAGAACAACTGACGCTATGTATTGTTGCTGGTATTGCTAGTTATCTGATAATGATTATTTTATTAGGTGTACGTTTGAGTGACTTTAAGGTCATAAAAAGATAAAAATAAGCGTAAATAAAGTGCTGAGGCTACTGATTATTCTCGCGCTCTGTTATATAATTCGTCGATTTGTACCAATCCATATAAGAAAGTGGCCTCTTAGTGAGATTTTAAAGGCTTATCTGAGTCATTTAGTGTGATAGTAAAAAGGCAGAATAATAGCTAATGCAGTTAGTTCGCGGAATACATAATATTCAATTAAATGATCACGGTTGTGTGCTAACTATTGGTAACTTTGATGGTGTTCATTTAGGACATCAGCAAGTAATTAAAGCATTAGTAAGTAAAGCGAAAGCTTTAAAATGTGTGGCTGCAGTATTGGTTTTTGAACCTCAACCACAAGAGCTTTTTTCACCAGAAACAGCACCTGCTCGATTATGCCGTTTACGCGATAAATATAACTTATTAGCTAAACTGGGCGTACAGCGACTTATTTGTGTCAATTTTTCCGCTAAATTTGCTAACCAGAGTGCACAACATTTTATAGAACATTTGTTGGTGAATAAGTTAGGAATAAAGCACCTTATTGTCGGCGATGATTTTCACTTTGGTAAGAATCGAACTGGGAATTTCTCTATGCTGTGTCAAGCAGGAGAAAAGTATGGTTTCGATGTTTCAGATACTGCAAGTTATAAAATGGCAGATTGCCGCATTAGTTCAACCGCTATTCGTCAAGCATTAGAGCAAGATGATTTAGTGTCTGTGAAACAGATGCTAGGCAGAGAATATTCAATTATTGGCCGCGTATTCCATGGTGATAAACGTGGCCGACAGTTGGGTTTTCCAACGGCTAACGTTTTACTTAAAAGGCGTGTTTCTCCTCTTAGTGGTGTTTTTGCCGTCATGGTAAAAACAAACAATGGTGAATTTAAAGGTGTTGCAAATATTGGTGCTAGGCCAACTATTAATGGCATCAGGCAACAGCTAGAAGTGCATATTTTTGATTTTGATGAAAACGTGTATGGACAGTGCATTGAAGTGGTCGTTAAGAAAAAACTTCGTCCAGTGATTAAGTTTGACAGCCTTGAAGCACTTACTGCACAAATTCGTCAAGACAGTGAACAAGCAAAACAAGTATTAGCTTAAAGCTTTACTTGTCATGATTAAAAATAATATATTCAATTAACAGTTATAAACTTGGTTGATATTTATAGCGTTTTGTTAAGTTTATCAGCCAACATAAACGGATAATGATTTACATGAGTGATTACAAAAAGACCCTGAATTTACCCGCCACATCCTTTGCTATGAAAGGTAATATGGCAAATCGTGAACCTAACATGCTCAAAGATTGGGCGGCTAAAGATCTTTATGGCAAAATTCGTGAAGCCAAAAAAGGTAAAAAGTCATTTATTCTTCATGATGGTCCTCCTTACGCCAATGGTAATATTCATTTAGGCCATGCTGTTAATAAAATATTAAAAGATATCATTGTTAAATCTAAAAACTTATCTGATTTTAACTCACCTTTCGTACCTGGTTGGGATTGTCACGGTTTACCGATTGAATTGATGGTTGAGAAAAAAGTAGGTAAGCCTGGTCATAAGATCAGCGCTAGCGATTTTCGTCAAAAGTGTCGTGAATATGCGGCTAAGCAAGTCAATGGCCAACGTGAAGACTTTAAACGTTTAGGTATTTTTGCTGATTGGGAAAATCCTTACTTAACGATGGATTTTGGTACTGAAGCCAATATTATCCGTTCGTTAGGTAAAATTGCTGAGAACGGTCATTTGCATCAAGGTTTTAAACCTGTGCATTGGTGTACTGATTGTGGTTCATCTTTGGCTGAAGCTGAAGTTGAGTATAAAGACAAAGAATCACCAGCTATTGACGTGAAATTTGTTATTTCTGATGAAACAGTAGCTGATAAATTCTCTCACCCTGAAGGCCATAAAGGCGAAGGTGAGATTGGCATGGTAATTTGGACAACAACACCTTGGACTCTGCCGGCTAACCGTGCGATATCAGTTCATGCTGATGTTGAATATACCTTAGTACAGTGCGATGTTGAAGGAAAGCAGCAACGATTGATCATTGCTTCTGATTTAGTTACTTCATGTATGGACCGTTTTGGTTTAGATAAATACCATGCACTTGGTTTCTGTAAAGGCAGCGAACTAGAGTTAGTACAATGTCAGCATCCATTCTATGACTTTACTGTGCCGGTCATTTTAGGTGAACATGTAACGACTGATTCAGGTACCGGTTGTGTACATACTGCACCAGGTCATGGTGTAGAAGATTTTGTTGTTGGTAAATTATATGACCTAGAAGTGGCTAACCCTGTTGGCGCTAACGGCGTATATCTTGAAGATACTCCACTACTTGCTGGGCAACATGTTTTTAAAGCTAATGCTAGTGTTGTTGAATTGTTAAAAGAAAAGGGGGCCTTAGTTCACCATCATGCTTTAAAGCATTCTTACCCGCATTGTTGGAGACATAAAACTCCATTGATTTTCCGTGCTACGCCGCAGTGGTTTATCAGCATGGACAAAAAGGGTTTACGTCAAGATTCATTAAACGAAATTGAAAAAACACAGTGGATCCCTGATTGGGGTCAACGTCGTATCGAATCTATGGTTGAAGGTCGTCCTGATTGGTGTATTTCACGTCAACGTACGTGGGGTGTACCGATGGCATTGTTTATTCATCAAGACACAGGTGCTCTTCATCCACGTAGCATTGAGTTGATTGAAGAAGTTGCTCAACGCGTTGAAAAATCAGGTATTCAAGCTTGGTTTGATTTAGAAGCAAGTGAACTTATTGGCGATGATGCTAAAGAGTACATTAAAGTGCCTGATACTTTAGATGTATGGTTTGATTCGGGTACAACACATGAATCTGTAATCAATGCTCGTGAAGAATTTGACGGTATTGCTGACTTATACCTTGAAGGCTCAGATCAACATCGTGGTTGGTTTATGTCATCAATGATTTCATCTGTAGCAATGAATGGCAAAGCGCCATATAAGCAAGTACTTACTCACGGTTTTACTGTTGATGTTAAAGGTCACAAAATGTCTAAGTCATTAGGCAATGTGGTTACACCATCAAGCATTACCAATAACTTAGGTGCTGATATTTTACGCCTTTGGACTGCTTCAGTGAACTATACACAAGAAATCACTGTGTCAGACGAAATATTTAAGCGCCAAGCTGATGCTTATCGTCGTATTCGTAATACATCACGCTTCTTATTGTCTAACTTAACTGGCTTTGAGCCGGCTAAGCATATGGTAGCCGTGGAAGATATGGTTGCGCTTGATCGTTGGGTAGTTGATAAAGCAGCACGTTTGCAAGAAGAAATCATTACTGCATATGACGAGTATGAATTTCATGTAGTAGTACACAAGTTAATGAACTTCTGTACTAACGAGCTTGGTGGTTTCTATCTTGATATCATTAAAGACAGACAATATACCGCTAAAAGTGATTCTAATGCGCGTCGTTCATGCCAAACAGCCATGTACTTAATTGCGGAAGCAATGACAGCATGGATGGCACCAATCTTGTCATTCACAGCACAAGAAATTTGGGAAGCTATGCCGGCTCCTGCTAATGGTGAGCGTGATGAATTTGTCTTTACTGGCGTTTGGTTTGACGGTCTTACTAAACAATACGAAAATACTGATTCAGTCGATGAGCTTGGTAATGAATACTGGACGGAATTGCTGACTGTTCGTAGTGAAGTTAACCGTGCGCTAGAGCAAGCAAGAAAAGACAAATCGGTTGGTAAAGCGCTAGAAGCGCAAGTTACCTTATTCGCTACTGCAGATTTAGCGGCTAAATTGGCTAAACTTGGTGAAGAGCTTCGTTTTGTTTTAATTACCTCAAAAGCAACAATTGAAACTGTAACAGCGGCACCAGAAAATGCCCTTGAGACAGAAGTTGAAGGTTTATGGCTAACGGTAGCATCAGCCGAAGGTGAAAAGTGTGAGCGCTGTTGGCATGTCACTACAGACATTGGCGAAAGTGAAGCACATCCAACATTATGTGGTCGTTGTATCACAAATATTGATGGTGCAGGTGAAACAAGACAGTTTGCTTAATAGGCTTAGCAAAGCCGCATTAACAATAAGTTAAGTTAACGGGCTATTACCTTACCCCTTGTCAGTTTAGACATGAGGAAATGGTAATAGCCTATTTAATTTTACAAGATGAGATAACCACCATTGAAAAAATTATTTAGTGACACGGGCTTACGTTGGTTATGGCTAACCTTACTATGCTTGATTATTGATCAGGTTAGTAAACATTGGGTCGCAGGCACATTTGACTATCAAGAAACATTCGTTGTTCTTCCATTCTTTAACCTTTTTTATATTCATAACGAAGGTGCAGCCTTTAGCTTTTTAGCCGACGAAGGTGGTTGGCAACGTTGGTTTTTTACGGCAATTGCCAGTATAGCTAGCATTGTTTTCCTTGTTTGGATGGCAAAAACACCCAAAACACAGCGCTTATTAAGCATTGCTTTTGCTTTGATTTTAAGTGGCGCCGTGGGTAATTTAATCGACAGAGCCTTATTTGGCTATGTAATCGATTTCCTCGATTTTCACTGGGCGGGTTTCCATTTTGCTGCCTTTAATATTGCTGACTCAGCTATTTTCATTGGTGCAGCGTTAATGATTTTTGAATCCTTAACGAATAAAGAAACCAATGATGAAAGTAGTGATGACAATAAAAGTGATGATATAAAGTAAAGCATAAAATAAATAAGGTAGAGAACTAATAATGACTGTTTCAACGCAAGCACAGATTCAAAGTGACTCAAGTATTCTTGTTCATATAACTATGAAATTAAGTGATGGCTCAGCTGCAGACAGCACTAAGGTCAATAATAAACCAGCAAAAATCATCATGGGCGATAACAGTATTTCTCCAGCCTTTGAAGCTCAGCTAATTGGTATGAACAAAGGTGAATCAAAAGAATTCACTCTTGAAGCAAAAGATTCCTTTGGCGAAACAAATCCCGATAATATCCACTATATGGGAATTGATAAGTTTACCGCTGAGGTGCCAGCAAAAGTAGGCAATATTATTACCTTTTCTCAACCTGGTGGTGATTTACCTGGCATGATTAAAGAAATTAACGGTGACTCAGTCACTATTGATTTTAATCACCCGCTTGCTGGTCAAACAGTGACTTTTGTAATTGATTTAGTCGACATCCTTTAAGTGATACCCATGTTACCTCAAAATGTCGGATTCAGCTGGAATTAGAAACGCCTTTAGGCAAGGCTTTGATTGAAGATAATGGTTGTTCCATTGTCGAAATTAATAACGCAGCATAAAGCGCTTCTAAACCAGCCCAGCAGGGATTTATGAGAAAATCATGCTCATCGTTGCATCTCTTTTTAAGGGAAAAACTCTTAATAAAAAGATGCGCCTTGTTCATGAGTCACTCAGGTATCCTGAAACACGCATTTTGAAGTATCATGGGTATATGAATAGAATGTTCAACAGACCTTAATTAGAAAGTTGTTAAAGGTAATTAAAAGGTAACTATAGTGAATTATTTAGCTCTTGATGCTTCTACGGAAGCATGTTCCGTTGCGCTGCAAGTAAATGGTAAAATCTTTTCTCGTTATGAGCTTTGCCCTCAGTCGCATAGTTTACGTTTATTACCTATGATAGACGATGTACTTAAAGAAGCCGATATTAAACTAACAGCGCTTGATGGCTTAGTTTTTGGTCAAGGACCGGGTAGTTTTACCGGCGTTCGTATTGGTGTTGGTGTTGCTCAAGGCTTAGCATTTTCTGCAAATTTACCTGTTGTAGGGGTATCAAGCTTACAAGCGATGGCTCAATTAGCTTATATAAAGCATGGTCAAAAACAAGTTGTAGCTGCAATAGATGCCCGGATGTCGGAAGTTTATAATGGTTATTTTGTGCTTGATGAACATAACCTTATGCAACCACAGCAAGGCGAAGCGGTAACCCCGCCTGAGCAGTTAGCACAACAATTATCAGATCTCGTTGTTGCTCCTTTCTACGCTGTTGGTACTGGATGGGACGCTTATACTGAAAAGTTAAGTGGGCAGTTGTCGACATTAAGAATGAATGAAGCTAGCCCTGATATATTATTTCCTAGCGCTGAAGCAATGTTGGGGATAGGTAAAGTGAAGTTAGAGAACGGGCAGGGTGTGTCTGCAGAACATGCTCAACCAGTATATGTTCGTGATACTGTTTCTTGGAAAAAACTTCCGGGTAAGTAGAACAAGGTTTTAATGATAGGAAATTCTGGAAGTAAATTATGGCAAACACCTCGAAGATTACCTCAGCCAGCTTTTGGCAAAAATATCAGCTATATTTTCTCCTAATAGCGGCCATTATCATCAGGCAAATTCCTATCGTTTCTATTCCGCTTAATTGGTTGGAAAGTTATTTTCATGAAATTAGTCATGGTATTGCTGCACTAGTTACAGGCGGTGAAATTATGCGTATTCAGTTGTTCGCCAATGGTGCCGGTTTATGTACAACCCGGGGGGGCTTAAGTTTTGTTATTAGCTTCTTTGGTTATGCTGGAGCTACTTTTTGGGGCTGGTTACTTTTTAAATTAGCAAATAGCCATCAACGAACTGCCCAAGTCGTTTCTGGTTTAATGATTGTCCTATTGCTTGCTTCGCTCATCTTTGCAAGAGATCTTCTGACTATCATTATCATCTCAAGTTTAGCGGTCATGTTTGTGTTCACGATAAAAATGCGACGATTATACACTCTACAACTATTGTTGAAGTTCTTTGGTTTGAGTATTTTATTAAATAGTTTATTTAGCCCAACGTATTTATTTGATGGTCGTGACTTAGGTGATGGTGCCGCTCTAGCTTCAATGACAATGGTGCCTGAATTAGTTTGGGTATTGTTATGGTGCGTTTTGGCAGTCGCTGCACTTTATTCGTTAATAAAAGTGAATAAAAAGTCTTATTCTTAACCAAATAACTAAAGGGCTTAACGTAAAGCTGCACTCTTAAAGGTACAAGCCTATGGCAGATAATAACGAAATTGATGAGCTTAGCTACCAAGTTGAAGATTTAAAACTCACTGCGCTAGCTTGTGGTAATGAGACTGATGAACCAGTGCTGTGTTTACATGGTTACTTGGATAATGCTGCGAGCTTTTTACCCTTAATGCAGCAAATAACGCAAGAAAGTGATTTCCTCCCTGGACGACGAATTATTGCGCTAGACTGGCCAGGACACGGTCACTCCGATCATCGTAGCATTGGTGCACACTATCATTTTCTTGATTATGTAAGTGATTTATTCGCACTATTTACACTTAATAACTGGCAAGCAATCGATATTGTTGCTCATTCTATGGGAGCAATGATTGCAAGTGCCTTTGCTGCTGCTTTTCCTGAAAAAGTAAAATCACTGACGCTGATTGATTCATTCGGATTTATTTGTGCGCCAGAAGCGTTAGCAACTGATCAGTTACGTCGCGGTGTGCTAAGTCGAGTAAAATCATCAAACATTACACGATCCTTTACTGAAGAAATGGCGGTAAAAGCGCGTCTACATGTTTCTGATTTAAAGATTGAACATGCGAAATTAATTGTACAGAGATCCTTGGTGGAAGCTGAAATTAAATCGATGAATACTGACGGTATTGATAGCGCTAGTTTGTTATATCGTTGGCGTTCAGACCCACGTTTACGGACGATTTCACCTTATCGGCTAAGTCTAAAGCAAGGGCAGCAATTGTTTAGTGACATTAAATGTCCTTTGCAACTTATCTATGGCGATAAAGGTATGAAGATGGTTACTACAGGTCTAGAACATTTCTCTGCAGGTGTTAAAAATCTAAAAACCATCAAGCTGTCGGGCGGTCATCACGTACATATGGAAAAAGCGAAAGAGTTATCGCCTATACTGAGTCATTTTTTCAGTGAAATTAAAACAAGCGTTTAAATTTGTGGCGCATTGCTAAAAAATTTGATAAAACAGTGGTATTAAAATAAGAGTTGCTGCAAATAGAATAATTATTAAATAAGTAGTGACACAATTACCTGTTGAGGAAGCCATTGTGGAAAAAATTTGGTTAGAAAAAAGTTACCCGAGTGATGTGCCGTTTGAAATAGATGCGGATAAGTACCCATCCATTGTGGCCATGTTCACAAAATACTCCACTCAGTTTAGCGATAAAACTGCTTTCATCAATATGGGCGTGTCAATTTCTTATGCTGAACTTTCAGTTCAAGCAACTGCTTTTGCAGCATACTTACAGCAAGATTTAGGCTTACAACGAGGTGATAAATTCGCCATCATGGTGCCTAACTGCTTACAATACCCAATAGCTTTGTTTGGCGCTTTATTAGCCGGTCTTACCGTTGTAAACGTAAATCCTTTATATACAGCCCGTGAACTTGAGCATCAGTTAAAAGACTCTGATGCCAAAGCAATGTTGATTATAGAAAACTTTGCTCAAACTCTTGAAAAGGTGGTTGATAGAACTGCGGTTAAACATGTCATCATGACATCTTTAGGTGATCGATTAGGCTTAGTTAAGGGCACTGTCGTAAATTGCATGGTCAAATACGTTAAAAAAATGGTCCCTGCGTTTAAACTGCCACACGCAGTACGTTTTAATGCTGCTTTGTCACTAGGCTTAGCACTTAAACTTTCGCCAGTAGAATTATGTGGCGATGATCTCGCCTTTTTGCAATATACCGGTGGCACTACGGGTTTATCTAAAGGTGCAATGTTAACTCATCGAAATATGGTGGCAAACTTACAACAAGCTAAAGCGGCTATTTTTCCTTTGTTAGAAGAAGGCAATGAATTAGTGGTAACGGCGTTACCGCTTTATCATATCTTTGCTTTAACGGCGAATTGTTTAACATTCTTTACCATGGGGGGCACTAATTTATTAATTACCAACCCAAGAGATATGCCTAATTTTGTTAAAGAGTTATCAAAATACCCATTCACTGCTATTACGGGTGTAAACACCTTATTTAATGGCTTATTGAATACCCCTGGCTTTAGTGAGCTTAACTTTAGTACGCTGAAAATGTCGCTTGGCGGTGGCATGGCGGTACAACGACCTGTTGCAGAACGCTGGCAAAAAGTGACCGGTACTAGGTTGTTAGAGGGGTATGGTTTAACTGAATGTGCACCTTTAGTTACGATAAGTCCTTATAACCTTGCCGCTTATGATGGCAGCATAGGACTACCTGCTGCTTCAACTGATGTTAAAATCATGCGTGAAGATGGTAGCGAAGCTGATATTGGTGAGTCAGGTGAAATGTGGGTTAAAGGTCCACAGGTCATGACAGGTTATTACAAGTGCCCAGAAGCAACTGATGAAGTCTTAAAAGATGGCTGGTTTGCGACAGGTGATGTCGCTATGATGAATGATAAAGGTTTCTTTACCATTGTTGACCGTAAAAAAGATATGATTATTGTTTCTGGCTTTAATGTCTATCCCAATGAAATTGAAGAAGTACTAGCGATGCATGATGGTGTATTAGAATCTGCTGCTATTGGAGTACCTCATGAAGTGTCAGGCGAGATTGTCAAAATTTTTGTAGTAAGTAAATCTGATGATTTAGATGAAGAAACGCTAATCAAACATTGCCGTCAAAACCTTACTAATTATAAAGTACCTAAACTGGTTGAATTTAGAAAAGAATTACCTAAAACCAATGTGGGTAAAATTTTAAGAAGAGAGCTACGCTAATCAAGTTATATTATTAACGGCGAGTTTTAACAATTAGAAAATAAAAAGGCAAGCTTCTAAAGCTTGCCTTTTTTATGCCTACCTTATTTGGTGTCCGGTAAGTTTAAATATTGTTACTAAGGTTATTGAGCTTTTAACGTTTGACCATTTACCTCTAAACTATCATCAGACATTAAATAAACATATAAAGGCATAATGTCTTCTGGGCTAGCAATCTCGTCTTTATTTTCTGCAGGGAATGCACACGAGCGCATATTGGTATTTGTAGCGCCAGGGTTTATTGCGTTAGTACGTAGATTTGATCCTTCATACTCATCGGCAATAACTTGCATCATACCTTCAGTGGCAAATTTAGAGATGCTATATTGACCCCAGTAAGCTCTGCCTTGACTACCAACACCTGAAGAGGTAAAAACTAAAGAAGCGTTAGGTGCTAACAATAGTGTTGGTATTAGTGTTTGAGCTAATAAGCATTGTGCGGTTACGTTGACTTTCATCACATCATTAAATATTTGCTCATGCATTTGAGTGAATGGTGTTAGCTCTCCTAAAATTGAGGCATTAAGTAATACCCCATCTAAGTGACCAAACTGACCGGCGATGGTCGAAGACATATCAATATAATTTTGTTTGGTCGCACCTTTCAAATCGAGGGGAATAATAGCTGGCTCTGCTAGCCCCAAAGCAACAATTTCATCATAAACAGCTTCAAGTTTACTAACCGTTTTACCAAGTAAAATAACAGTAGCACCAAGTTGTGCATAGGTTAATGCGGCAGTGCGGCCAATTCCGGCACCAGCACCAGTAACTAGAATGGTTTTGTTGCTTAAACAGGCATCTTTCGTTGAATAATTAAACATCTTAAGGTCTTATCGCTGTGAATGGAAAATTACTTCCTATTCTACGCGTTGGCATTTTCATTGACGAGAGAAAAGTTGGCTAACATAAAAATATTCGACGAAAAAGTAAAAAATTACTAGCACCTTACGACATCTTGGGGTAACTTTAACTGGTCTTACTAGTTATTAAAACATTAGTTTGAATTTTGATTTGAACGATGAAATAAAAATAACTTAAAAAAATACATAATAAAAATTACGGCATTGGGGAATTCAATATGAAAAAGCTAGCTCTCAGTCTTGCGGTTATTAGCGCACTTGGTTTAAGTGCCTGTGATAGCGAAACTATCGAAGATGTACAACAAGAAGTCGCAGAAAATGGTACTGCCGTTAAATCGTTAGCTCGTATTGTTTTTGATCCCGGTGCAGCTACACCGCTTTTATCTATTCCAAATGACTTATTACTTTCAGGAACTAAAGATGGCACGTTAAACTTGCCTGCTGAAAATTTAGTCGATGCAGAAGGTAATAAACTCCCAGTAGATTATTTAAACCCGTCAGCTGCTGTCGGTGCGCTTGATGGTTGGTCAACAGTAAATCCATTTACTATTGAAGTTGCTCTTCCTGAGGGAAGAACATTAAATGGTGATAGTATCTTTAGTCCCGGTGCTGTTCATGTATATGAAGCTATTATGGGGGGAAACCAGAGTGATGCAGAGTGTGCTGCTATTCCTAGAGGACCAGCATGTAAATTAGTGGCGGAGCTAACCTTTGGTGTTGATTTTGTTGCGAAAGCTTCTGGCAATGATATTGCAATCGTACCGTTAAAACCTTTAAAAGCTAAAACAGCTTATGTTATCGCTCTTACCGATGCTATCCAAGATAGTGATGGTATGGCAGTTTCTGGGTCTATTACTTATGACCTCGTTAAACAAGACATAACAGAGAAACCATTAGCTACAGAAAGCCAATTATTATTACAAACGTTGACCAATAGTTTTGAAAATATCGCTGTTGCTGGCGGTCTTTCAAAAGATAATATTATTTATTCTTTTTCGATGACAACCCAATCAATTAGTGATGTATCTCAAACAGTTAAATCATTGATGTTATCAGGTATACCAGGAACTACTCCTGTATTGTCTGCGATTGCACCAACGGGTGCTAATGCCGCAGTGCTTCTTGGTTTAAACTCAGATGATTTAGGGGCAGGCACAGTAGCAAGTTTTGCAGCAGTTTCTAAAAGTACCTTATCTGCACCATATTACTTAGAAACACCTTTTTATGATGGCACAGCAAGTAGTTGTAACCTTCTAGCTGAAGATATCACTACAGGCTGTCCAGATTTATTTAGTCGCTGGGAAGCTATGGGCGATAGCCCTGTAACAGTCGCTGGCGCATTAGCATCAGGAGTGTTATCACAAGAGTCTTTTGCTGAACAAGCTATTGCACAAGGTAAAGATCCTGCTGAGTTATTAGCTAATCCGGCAAAATTGGTTGGTTTAACATTTACTGTAGATGTAGTCGTTGATGAGCAAGGTACTGTAGTTGCTGTACCTGTTGATCAAACGCGTCACTTAACTCAATATAATCCGTTACCTCAAGTTAAATCTTATAAAAGTGGTGCTAGTGCACTTGACGTAATTATCACCACACCAGATGTTGACAGAATTAATGCTATTGCAGCTTTGAAGAAAGGAGGCGCTCTTACTGTAGATGAAACCATGCAAGTTCCAGCTGCTGGTTGGCCGGTAATGATCTTTTCTCATGGCATCACCTCATATAAAGAAACCGTGTTAGCAATTTCAGGGACATTAGCGAACCAAGGTATCGCGACTATCTCTATTGACCATCCTTATCATGGCAGCAGGGGCATTGATTTTGATGCCGACGGCGTTTATGAAATTAGTGCGACCTCATCTCTTAGTAAGACGAACCCTGCTTTTGTAAATGCTGATGTTACTAGCTATATGAACTTAGCTAGTCTTTTAACAGCAAGGGATAATGTCCGTCAAAGTGAAGTTGATTTATTAGCACTGCGTTTAAGTTTGAACAGTGTCGATTTAGCGGGTCAATTAGATGCTACTAAAGTGAGCTTTTTAGGGCATTCTCTAGGTGCTATAACGGGTATTACTTTTACTGCATTAGCTAACTCTGGTGTTGTAAACCCAGCGACAGGTGAGTTGCTACCGATGAACCCATATGGAATTAATAGTGCGTCTTATGCATTCCCTGGTGGTGGTATCCCTGGTGTTTTACTTAATTCAGTTTCATTTGGACCTGTTGTTAAGGCAGGTTTAACATCAAGCCAAAGTTTTATTGATGTAGTTGAAGATACTGCGGGTAAAAAAGTTGAAGACATGAGCGAAGCTGAATATGCAGCTTACGTTGAAGCAATCTATCCTGCATTTGCTAATGAATTTAACTTTGCTGCGCAAACTATTATCGATGCGGCAGATCCCGTCAATTATGCATCATCTGTGAAAGCGACAATGACACCTGTACATGTATTGGAAATTGTTGGTGATGAAGCTGCAGGTGGAAGTAATAAGGCTGATCAGGTTATTGTTAATGCTGTAGCTAGTTTACCATTAGTGGGTACCGAGCCATTAATCAGGGAGCTAGGTTTACAAGGAGCAAGTGATACCGTTGGTGATGGGACTACCGCTGTTAGCGCTGCAGTTCGTTTCTTAAAAGGTCATCATAGTTCTATCCTAAGCCCTGCAGTTTCACCTGGTGCAGCTGAAGATGCTACAGCGAACTTGGAAGTCACTATTGAAATGCAATCGGAAGTGGCTTCATTTGCTAAAACAGGTGGTAAGTTATTATTGATTACAGATAATAAACCTGTCTCTTATACACATCTCCGAGCCC
>CAJXRC010000111.1 GCA_913058405.1 uncultured Colwellia sp.
CTTCAAAAGTAACCTTACAAGGTGCTATTAAATATTTAAAGGGCTTTACCAGTGTATCAGCTGAACAACATCCATTCGTTAGTGTTTTTCGTGAGAAAATTGCAAAGGTTGAGTCCCTTACTACAGAACAAAAACGGTCATTAACCAAGCAAGTTATCGCTAATGTAAGCAAAGTAGTATACCCAGCCTATCAATCCCTTGAAAAAGCCAGTGACGCGTTATTGAGCAAAGCGCGCTCTGAATCAGGTATATGGGCACAACCAAATGGTGCTGCTTATTACCAAGATGCTATTAAGCAGCTGGGGGACAGTGAATTAACACCTACTGAAATTCATCAAATTGGTTTAGATGAAGTAGCGCGTATTAGCAGCGCTATGAATGAGATATTACAAGCTCAGGGCTATAAAAATGGCTCTGTAGGCGAACGTATGGTGGCATTAAATGAAGAGCCACGATTTTTATATGAAGACTCAAAAGCAGGACGTGAAGAATTACTCAATGATATTAATGGCTATATCACTGAGATAACAACGAAAATGGCGCCAGTCTTCAAAACTACGCCGAGTTACCAGGTTGAAGTTAAATCTTTCCCTGTAGAGGTGCAAGATGGTGCACCAGGTGGTCAATATACATCACCTGCTGTTGATGGTAGTAAACCTGGTATTTACTGGATTAATTTGAGAGATATGAAAGCTAATCCTAAATTTGGTTTAAAAACGTTAACTTATCATGAGGCAAACCCGGGACATCATTGGCAAATAGCGTTGAACTTAGACCAAGCAGAGCTTCCTTTCCTACGCAGAATAGCTCCATATAACGCATACGCCGAGGGTTGGGCGCTGTACTCAGAACAAGTAGCGTACGAGTTAGGCATGTATGAGAATGATCCTTTTGGAAATCTAGGTCGTTTACAAGCTGAACTCTTCAGAGCTGTACGTTTAGTGGTTGATACCGGGCTACATGATAAACGTTGGACACGAGAGCAAGCTATCAGTTATATGTCGGAGCAAACGGGGACTGCTGAATCCGATGTTGTCGCAGAGATTGAGCGATATATGGCATGGCCAGGTCAAGCACTAGGTTATAAACTTGGAATGTTAAAAATATTAAGTTTAAGAGAGCAAGCCAAAATACGTTTAGGTGATAAATTTGATTTGGCTGAATTTCATGATGTCGTACTGCTAAATGGTGCAGTGCCGATGACTGTATTATCACGTAATGTAAATCATTGGTTAGATAATAAGTTATAAAGTTTATTGTAATAAACATGTCATAAAAGCTAATTTATCAAACCAAGATTTTATGGCTGTAATAAAAAATAAAAGCCGTATTGTTAATTACAATACGGCTTTTGTGTTTTAGTCGACTTGACGACTAGTGAACTTGTGAGTCATTCAGCTCGACTACATTTGTTCGATTATTCTTAAGTAAAACACAGTGGGTTTCACCTAAACGAGCGCAACTATCAAGCTCAGCCATTTCGTCAGCAGCAAATGAAGCGTTTGACAGGATCACAGCAGAGCAATTTCCACGGCACAATACACTCTTTATTTGTTCAATATCTAAATGAGCTGATTTTGAATCTAGTAAATTATTTACTTTATTTTTACCTTTAAAACTAACACACAGCACTTTTGAAATATCAACGCCATGGGTATGAGCTAACTGCTCAATCGAAGACTCTTCTGGGTTGATAAACAGTACCCATTTTTTTTCTTGATTATGTTGCTGGCAAATATTTACATAATGTGACGACAATTCCTGATGGTTTTCGACATTGGCTAGTTTTAAGCAAGCTTGTTCTGCAAGTGGAGTAGTGATGGCATTACTGATTCTTGCATTGATAATTGTATTTGTCGTGAACATAGGATACCTCGTGCTAAGTCGTGTTATATAAATATACTGTATAAATGTACAGTATATTGTATTTGATGGCTATTCAAGCATTATTTGTTGTTTTTTGAACAAATAATGCTTAATCACTTGAAAGGTCAACCCCAGTTAAGAGTAATAATGGGGCGATGCAGTTGTTCTATACACCCAAACGGTATTCAAGCTACTTAGTACGACGTGAGAGTCCTGTGTTTAGAAGTCATAAGGAGATAGGTAGAGTTAGGTCACTCGTTCGAAAAGCATCAATAGATAATGAAGCGATACAAGAGGAAGTGATTTGAAGAGGCAAAGTACTTAGTTGAGACGATTAATTGAATGATATTTTTTATTTAAAAAAAGGATTTTATAAATAGTATTAAATAAGATTTTTGTAAAATACTAACCCTAAATGAGCATTAGAAATATTCATTTAGGGTTAGGAAGAAAATGGGGCTAAAGGTGACGTTGTCTTAAGTCAGCGCTTCGATAATTATTTTTCAGATGAACTTGAGATCAAAGATACAGGTTATTTAAGCTCAAGAGTCGTTAATTGAGCTTCAAATTGTTCTGAACCTCCTTTAACTTGATAGAGTTTGACTAATAAATAATTTAACTCTGGGGCAAACCAAGCGTAGGTGATGCGCTTTTTCTCAACAATTTCACGCTTTAATCGAATCGTTTTGACTAAACCGTAGGGCAGGATCAATTCTTCTTTGCCGTCATATTGATATTGATAATTTTTAATAGACCCCTTTGTGCTGATGACGGGGTATATAAAGCGTTTCTGTTCTGGGTTGTTAATCAAATCTATACGATTTTGTAGATGATAACTCAGTTTATCTAGCAGGCCATCCGTGAAATCAAGCGATATCTTTTTATCCTTTTTCAAATCTGTCGCCGTTTTTCCAGCTAAATCATACTGCCATTGATAGTACTTATCACGACCAGTTCCTTCACGTTTATAGTCATAACTTAAAGGTATCACCTGATTGTCTTTGATATCAATAATGGCTGTTTCATTTCGTGTATCAGAAAAAATTAACCAACTGATATCGGTCTCATAATGGTATTTTACTTTACCATCATCAAGGTAACTTAACTCTCGGATAGCTTCACCTACAGGGTCCGATTTACGTAATAGTGTGTAGGTAGCACGAAATGCAGGAATAGTTTTAGCAAATGAGTTTTGTTGTTGTGCTGCTGGTGACGATGCAATATCAGTAGCAGAAGCCATCAAAGGTAAAGTTAAAAAGAGTAAAGAGAGGAGTTTTCGCATCAAATAGTCCAGAAGCAATGAGTATACTTTTATACTAACAGCTTCTGTCTGGGGTAGAGCAACAATTTGGTAATTATTTGTGGTGCTGTTTGTTGTAATGTCGGTTAGAACATTTGAATGTTCTTCATACAAATAACAGCACTTAAGTTGCAGTAGTTTAGTTTATAATTATCAGTTTCAACAAAACATGTTAGTCTGCTGCGTAGCCTGAAACGGGCAATACATTATCATCTAATACTGCATCGTCACCTTGCATACTTAGTCTTTGTTCAGCGAACCATTTTACAACTAATGGATAGATGCGATGTTCTTGCTCATGTACTCTCGCCGCTAAATCATCACTTGTATCACCTTCAAATACAGGAACTTTAGCCTGAAGAATAACGGGACCACCATCAAGTTCTTCAGTAACAAAGTGTACGCTAACGCCGTGTACATCATCACCAGCATCAATAGCGCGTTGGTGGGTATTTAAACCTTGATATTTAGGCAATAAGGAAGGGTGAATGTTTAATAACTTCCCTTGAAAATGTTGCACAAAGTTTGGTGTAAGAATGCGCATAAAGCCGGCTAATACAATTAAGTCTGCATCAAAAAAATCAATCTTCTTGATCAGTGCTTGGTCGTAATCTTCACGGCTAGCAAAATCTTTGTGAGAAAGAGTTACTGTGTCAATATCTGAATTTTGAGCACGAGTCAGGCCATAGGCATCGGCTTTATTTGAAACGACTCCAACAACTTCTGCGGGATAATTACTGTCAGTGCAGGCATCAATAATGGCTTGTAAATTAGTGCCACCGCCAGAGATTAATACTACTATTTTGCTCGACATATATTTTCCTACTTTACTTAATAAAAGGTTAATAAAGGATTGATAAAATTGTGATAAATAAAAGGGGCTAGTAAATAGCCCCTTTAGTATAACTTTGTATGCTTTATATAATAGCTACTTAAGCAAAAACTACTTGCTCTTCACCGTCAGCTTTATCAGCAATTGCGCCAATATGCCAAGCATTTTCACCGTGTGCAGTTAGTACTTCAATACTTTGTGCTACTTTATCAGCAGGAACAACGATTATCATGCCAACACCACAGTTAAAGGTGCGGTACATTTCATGTTCAGTGATATTACCTTTTTCTTGTAACCAGTTGAATATGTTAGGCCATTCCCAGCTTTCACCTTTAATCACTGCTTGTGCAGTTTCAGGTAATACACGTGGAATATTTTCCCAGAAACCACCACCGGTGATATGAGATAATGCATGAACATCAACATTTTTTAATAACTCAAGCACAGATTTTACATAAATCTTTGTAGGCTCAAGTAAATGGTCAGCAATTTTCTTGCCTTCTAGTAATTCATCAGTGTCAGTATTATTTACTTCTAAAACTTTACGAATTAATGAAAAACCATTTGAGTGAGGTCCAGAAGCACCAAGTGCAATCAGTTGATCGCCAGCAGCAACATTAGTTCCGTCAATTAAGCGTGATTTTTCAGCTACACCAACACAAAAACCAGCAATATCATAATCGCCTTTATGGTACATGCCTGGCATTTCAGCGGTTTCACCACCAACAAGAGCACAACCAGATTGAATACAACCTTCAGCAATACCTTCAACTACTGACGAAGCAACAGCAACATCAAGTTTGTCGGTAGCATAATAATCGAGGAAGAATAATGGTTCAGCACCTTGAACAATAAGGTCATTAACACACATAGCGACTAAATCAATACCAACGGTATCGTGTTTGGCTAAATCTATAGCTAAACGTAATTTAGTACCTACACCGTCGGTACCAGCAACTAGTACAGGCTCTTTATAACCTGTAGGTAATTGACATACCGAACCAAAACCACCTAAACCACCCATAACTTCTGGGCGTGTTGTGCGTTTTACTGCACCTTTAATGTTTTCAACAAGGGCATTACCAGCATCAATATCAACACCAGCATCTTTATAGCTTAACGACTGTTTTTGTTCGCTCACGGGAAACCTCAGAAATTACCGACAGTATTTTAAGGGCCGTATTCTACCAGCGCAAAGGCTCATACTCAAGACGATAAACAGTATCTTCGTCTTGTTTTCTTTTATTGTTGTATTTCCAAAGAGCTGATACTAAACCTTTTAGTATTCACTCCGCTCGAATCAAAAGGCTTAGCGGTAAGGCAAAGAGTGAATGTAGCGGTTATTCCTAATAATGTGTTCGTTATATTTACTGCCAAATTATCCCATAAGCATGTCTTTATTTATTTTATTACATGCAAACAACTTATGACTATTTTACATATTGCTCAAATATAGGGAAGTTATGTGAGCTTTCTATAAATTGCCCATAGTGGTTTATTTAATAATGAAGGATCGAAACAAAACTAATGGGGCATTAGAGCTTGACGCTAAACAGTTGTTGTTTTTCTGTACTACTAATACAGCACTAAGTAGGAAATAAAGTGAATAGAGTGGGTATTATGAATATTTGCGGGTATTAATTGCTGTCAATGTGGTAAGATAACGCATATAAAATCATAGAGTTTTTAAAATTTTTAGTCGATATGTTTAGATTTTCCTTTGTATTAATTATGCTGGTATTTTCGTTAGTTAGCGCTAATTTAGCTGCGCTTGAAGTGAACGATCTTTACCAAGCCAATGTTGTTGTCGACTCACAGGCGCGTGAACAACGTGAACAGGCCATAAAAAAAGCCCTCCAAGGTGTATTTTTAAAAATTGGCGGCAAGAAAAGTGTTTTAACACATGATGTGTTACAAAAAGCCCAAAAAAAAGCCAGTCGCTACGTTAGTCAATATAGATACCAACGCAAAGGTGAAGAACTAAGCCTTGTCGTTAGTTTTGATGAAAATAAGGTAAATCAATTATTTAAAGAAGCTAACCTCGCATTGTGGGGGAGCTTACGTCCACAGGTATTATTGTGGTTGATTGATGAGCAAGGTATAAGCCGTAATATCGTAGCTTCTGATGCAGACAATATAATCCCATCAACTATTAATGATTTTTCAATTGAGCGTGGTTTACCCATTGTTATGCCGTTAATGGACTTAACAGATAATGAACAAGTGTTGTTAAGTGATTTTTGGGGCTATTTCCCTGAACAAATCTTGCAAGCTTCACAGCGCTATTTTGCTGATACAATCGTAGTAATGAGGGTATCTGATTCTACCTTAGTTGTTGATGCCGACAACAATGAAGCAACTCAAACTTCTACTAATACAGCGTGCGGTTTGTTATGCGAAAAAAATGAGCTGGTTACTCCTAAAGTGTTGGATTGGCGTGTGTTCACCCAAGGTGTTATTTATACGCAACAATATGAAGGTGTTGATAAAATTAGTTTGATTGGACAAGGGTTGTCTGATATCACTGAGTTAATATATCAATCATACGCTTTGTCTACGACAGCAGAAAATGACTTTGTTATAGAAGTTAAAAATGTCACCTCGTTAGCAAATGATATGCAGTTGTTTAACTTTTTAAAAGATTTGTCAGCGGTTAAAGCGGTCACATTAATTAGTGCTCAAGGTGATGTTCGCCAATTTAAGTTAGACTTAATTGGTTCAAAAGCATCATTTTTAGCCTCATTAAAGTTAAATAATAAGTTAACACAACACCTTGATAATCTACTCGATGGTTTTTCTCATACGCAAGAATTTGATGTGCAGCAATTCAATAGCCAAGGTCGAGATGGTATAGACCTCAACAGCGAAGCTAATGGTCAAGTAAAGATTACAGTTTTAGGCGAAGCTGATACCAATAAAATAAACAAACCATCAGAAAATATTAAAAACAAAGAAGGTCTCTTAGATAGCAATATCTCAGTGACTACCCCTACGGTAGAGAATGAGGGAAACGTTGATACTGATTCCACCGATGAACTTACTAAGAAAGATGATTTGCAAATAATAACAGAAGCACAACCACCATTAATAATTGTACCTCAAGTGCCAGTTTTTTATTGGGAGCAAGGATGAAGCAAGTGGCTCAATTAACCCTGATGGTGCAACTACCTGATGATGAAACGTTTGATAGTTTTAAAAGTGATATTAATCACGGCATTGTTAGTCAGTTAAAATCCTTTATAGAATCACAACAAGAAACACCACATAGCTTTTACCTCTTCGGCTTAACCAGTGTTGGGAAGTCTCATTTAATGCATGCGAGTAGCACATATGCTGCTCAGATTGGAAAGTCCTCTGTGTGTTTATCTTGCGCAGAGTTGAAACAATTACCAGTAGAAGTATTAGATGGTTTGGAGCAAATAGACTTAATCTGTTTAGATGATATTCATTTGATTGCGGGCGATACCCGCTGGCAACAAGCTATTTTTGACTTATATAATAGAGTGCTTGAGCAGAATAATTATTTATTAATCTCCGGCGATGAAAGTGCTCAACAACTAGGTATAACTTTACCTGATTTAGTCTCAAGACTTAGTTGGGGTTTAACTGAACAGGTTAAGCCTCTTGATGATGAAGAGAAGGTTATTGCCATTCAGTATCGTGCCACGCAGCGTGGTTTGTTTTTATCTGATGAGGTGGTTAAGTTTTTACTTAATCGCTTGAGCAGGGATATGGGCAGCTTAATCAACTCACTGGATGTGCTAGATAAAGCTTCTATACAAGAGCAAAGAAAAATCACCATTCCTTTTATCAAGGAAGTGCTAACGCTTCAATAGCTTTACCTAAATAGCATAGAGCAGTAAGGCAACAAAAAACGCGATTATTTAATCGCGTTTTTTTGTGTCGCAAGAATAATGCTATTAGCACTGAAGTGGTAGAGCATTAATGCGCAGGTAATGGCTTTTGATAATAACGCGTAAAGTTATTTTCTTTTTCAGCATTAACCTTGGTTGTTGAAGCTTCTGGATCACTAGTGAATATAGAGAAGCTGTTACGGTTTTTTACCATGGCTCTACTTTCTAACGCTTCGGGGCTGATGGTTAAATTCTCAAGCCAGTTACTGCCTTCAACCATTTCAATAGGCTTAGCTACCAAAGTCATAGCAGTTTGGCTATCAAACTCAGGTAAAACACGACTAGCGCTAAAAAGTACTCTGTCTCGCAACTTATCATCGCCAATACGGCCACGTTGTCCCCACGTGACGCTATAATCTGCGGCGGAAATACTCTCACCAACGGGTTGATTAGTGATTGCTACATCGCGGATTACATCAAAGCGATTTTGCATCATCAACTCTTCAAATAACATGGCGTAATCTTCACGTAGACTTGAGTAAGCATAAAAATCTGAGGCACCTTCAGGACTAAAAAACACTTCAATGTCTTTTGGTAAGTAATTTTTTTGTGTTTGGGTAGCGGCCTCGCCAGCAAAGCTTACTTGCGCTAATCCGCGCATCTCTTGGCTATTGAGCGGGAAGGTAATAGCAAGTTCATCAGATTCAAAAGTTGTACTGGTGGCGGCATCTAGGACACGCTGACTACCATTATGGACATACCATTCATAACTTGGAAAAAAATCATTAGCGTGAGCCAGCTCATGGTACATTAAAGAGGTTAAGCGAAATAAAGCATCTTCGGCTGTTCTATTGACACGTTCAGATTTGCTATAACTTTCGCTCGCATAAGCATTATCCTTCACGTAACGCCAAGGCATGACGAATTGTAAATCGTTACCAAAATCGGCTCGATAATCAGGCGCTTCATTAATAGTATCGCGCTCTTGTGGGGTTAACCAAAAATTTTCTGCATCTAAATATATCGCTCCCGTCGCTGC
Source organism: uncultured Colwellia sp. (assembly GCA_913058405.1). GTDB lineage: Bacteria > Pseudomonadota > Gammaproteobacteria > Enterobacterales > Alteromonadaceae > Colwellia. Next base: position 8,892 of record CAJXRC010000111.1, read on the forward strand.
CCAGTAAAAAGAAGGGCGTACGTCATAAGAAATAATGATGGCGGTTGTTGCTCTAAGTAAGTTTTTTATATCGTTATTGCTATCATTATTGGTCAGAAAGTCTTTAAACCTGTCGCCCATCCACTGATGTGATACCACAACTCGGTCCATAATATCCTCAATTGAAGGCGCTATAGATGAGTTGTTTACTTCTTTTGCAAGCAAAGGTGTTTGGGCTAATGTGCATGAGCTGGTTAAAGTATTCGAGTACACACAATTAATGAGAACATCAGCATAAGGACTGGTGCTGTTATAAACAAAAACCGAAGCTTTGCGATCAGAAAAATAAGCATTACTACTAATTTCAGTCGCTGGCTCTACTAGAACGGCTACTTGATCGCGATACGTTGTATTACTATCGGAATCTGTAGCTGATGCCTCGAAAGAAATAATTGTATCGAATTCAACCAGGGGAGCATCAAAAAAAAGAGTTAATTCACCATCAGTACTTTCACTAGTTAAGGTAACCCTAGGGCCTTCAACTTGCCGCCATTGCAAGGTACTAGTATTGAATGTGTCGGGAATTTGACTACGAAATGATACCTTGTTACCCGCTAAAGCTTCATGAGAAAGTCGTGTAGTTAACTTATGATAATCACCGCTCACGGTAATACTTTTATTTAAAGTTTGCTCTAATCCATCATTGAGCATAAAACTGACACTGAAAGTGTAATCGCCAGCTAGCGTTGGTGTAAAAGAAACAACTTTACTGCTCTTTGCGAAAAGTAATACGGGCTCACCGGCCGTTTGCTCCCAATTAATTTGACTAACGCTATCAAAAGGAAAGTGAAGAAGAAGATCTACGCTTTGATTTACATTTTGTACTTCATCCAGTTGTATTATGCTAGCCGCTGGATAAGTAGTCGCAGGCTTATTATTACTACTATCACAAGCAGTCAGTACTACGGTGAAAAGTATGGGTAACAAGGTGGTTTTTACAAAATTAAAGCGCATTCACTCCTTCCTTCTTTTATTAAATCCGGTACCTGAGCTATTTACTCTCTTTCTTTTTACGAATGCTTAGGCCTAGCTCTTGCCCGCGAAATTTAGCGTAATAAGTAGCACCAAAAAACATAGCACTTGCAAAAATTAACTCCAACATTGCCCACAATCTGTCTTCCGGCAGTACCCAAAGGGTTGTTAAACTATGCAAAAAGTAGATTAAAACAATAAAGTTTGACCAAGCATAGGTAAATGGGTTTCCTTGTATTAAACCTTTTAATGGAAACAATAACGGCAAGGTAAACATTAACAGTGATGTTGTTGTACTCAAGCTTTCACTTGGACTTAATACGATTAACCATAACGGCATAAATACTAATAAAGAAAAGTAACCAGCTAAGGCTATTTTTTTATAATTACTCGTTGAAAATCTTTGTTTGTTCATTAGTCTACTTATCTACATTAAGGATTGAATGGTAATTTAGTAACTTACTATTTAAAAAATGTTAAAACGTTTTCAGGCGGTCGGCCAATAATAGCTTTACTACCATCAGTTACAATAGGGCGTTCAATAAGTTTCGCCGTATTTGCCATGGCGTTAATGAGATCTTCTTCATTAGCCTCTTTTAAATTATTTTCAGTAAACTCTGTTTCTTTTACACGCATCATTTCGATAGCTGTACAATTAAGCTGTGCTAATAATTGTTTAATCTGGGCGTGATCAATAGGTGTTTTTAAGTACTCAACAATAGTGACTTCTTGATTTGTTTTTTGTGCTTGTTCTTCAAGTAATGCAAGTGTTTGGCGACTTTTAGAACATCTTGAGTTGTGATAAATAGTAAACATGGTTTTCCTTTAATAATTAATGGCTAGTTAAATGGTCATAAAAATGTCAGCAAGCAGACAAACGTTTAAATTGTTATAGACGTTTTAATCTATTCTCTTGTTCTTGTAATTGTAATATTCGGGCCTTTACTCTTTTTTGCATTAAAGGTTGTTCGTCAAGAAAGGCATAACTGGTCTGCAATTCATCAACGGCTTTTGGGTATGCGCCCAGTAATGCATATACTTCTGCTTTATTCATGTGCATTAAACCCGTTTTTTCTTGAGTTCGATACAAGGTTGTTAATATATCATAAGCGATAAAGTTACCGGGATTAACTGATAAAAAGTCCTGTAATATCTGTGCTGCAAGATCATATTCTTTTACGCTGAGTAGGGCGTTTGCATAGTTTAAACTGACTACCTGATTGTTAGGCATGAATAAGTTTAATCGTTCAAGCATCTTTATGGCTTTATCAGCTTGATTATTGGCTATGTAAACATCGGTTAAGGCATCAACATAAAATAAATTATCCTTATCATTATTCTCTAACATTTCTAATAACTGTAAAGCTTCGCTAGTTTGTTTGTTTTCAAAATACGAGAGTGCTAAACCATATTGTGCGGCAGCTTTGATAGCGTAGCGCTTTTTTTCCAACTGTAGTTTATAGAAACTAATATTGGATTTTGCATCCCCTTGGTATCTCGATTTTAATCTTGCTTTGGTTAATTCAAAACCTAAACTCGGTGGTAAAGGTCTTGCTGGATAGTTCAATGCACGCTGGCGAGCATCAGCTATACGTGATTCAGGTAATGGATGGGTAAGCAACATTGCCGGAGGTTTGCTGGCATAGCGGTATTTAGTCGACATTTTGCTAAAAAAGCTGGCTGCACCTTGTGGGTCAAAATTGCTACTCGCTAGTAACGCAATACCTACTCTATCTGCTTCTTTTTCATTACCTCGTGTGTAGTTAATGCTGGCTTGTTGCGATACAGCCATACTTGCGCTCAGTGCGGCAATGCCAACGCTTGGGTTAACCAAGGTAATCAAAACACTAGACAACATAGCCGCCATGCTCAAACCCTGAGTTTGACTTTGTGATTCAAGACGTCGGGCTAGATGACGTTGAGTAACGTGTGATATTTCATGTGCAATAACAGAAGCTAATTCACTTTCCGTGTCTGCTGTTGTTATTAAACCACTATGGATGCCTACATGGCCGCCAAAAAAAGCAAAAGCGTTTAATTCGTTATTATTGATTAGGAAAAACTCAAAGGCATAATTCACACCCTGTGCATTTTTCACTAAGGTATTGCCTAGATGATTAATATATTCAATGAGTACAGGATCTTGAATTAGTGGTTGTGAACCGCGTAATTGACGCATCATTGCTTTACCGATTTGTAACTCTTTATCGGTTGATAATACGCTGTAGCCTGAAATGCCTATATCGGGTAATTTATTTTTGTTGTTTTGATTATCAATGGCACTAGCGTTAAAACTAGTGGCCGCTGCAATGCCTAATGTAAATAACAAGGCAGTCAACATGGGTTTTAGGTTAAGCAATATTACATCCTAGGGTCATAATGGAAATATTCGAGAGTGACAAAGATCACTTAGGTGTTTTGGGTAAGGATATTACCATTTCTTTTGGCTATTTCTTGGTAAAACTCCGCTATACTATAGCCTTTGACCACAATAATCTGAAAAGATTCGCTTAAAGTTGTGATTAATTCTTTAACTTTGTAATGCGCATATTTTAGCAGCGCTTTATCTGCTTCATCGCCACTTTGAAAACAGTAAATAGCAAATGCAACTAAGCTATTAAGGCGAAATAGCATCTGTGTCTTCTCAGGTACCCAATGATTAAACGGACAATTGCCTTTATCAATCATACTATGGGAAACGATTTCTCCATCCATTGCAGGGTAACAGTGTAACTCGTAGCCCATGTCATTAAATTCATGGCGTAAGACAATTTGTGGTTTGTTTGTTACTTGAATGCCACCGTCGCTTTGTTTACTTGAACCTAGCAAAGCTAAATTCCACGAGCTCTTATTTAAAATTTGCTTATACGCACTATCGAAGCCATGAGTAAGTATGCCATCGACCTCACCTAGTGAAGAAGAAAATATTTGATAAATAGAGGATACATCTCCCCAATTAATTTGCTTTTTATAGGCATTAATTTCTTTTAAGCTAGCGCTGGGACTCAATGAACTCATTTAATTAATATTCCTAGTAAGTAGGTTTTCATGGGACTCATCTTTAGTACCGAAAGTTGAAAGTGCAACGCTCGTATTGAGTATGCAATATTAAGTCAAAGCGTCGAGCTATCATAATAGTATTTTAGGAGGATATACTCAGGGTAATTGCTTCCGAACTTTACTATTAAGCAGCATTTATGTGGTAAATCACATCAGTGATTGACTAATGTGGCTCAAGCACTTTTAGCATGGCTTTACATGTAATTTCAATTCCCACTGAAATCCCACACTTTGAATGGTAACGGCTATAGAGGTACGTTATGATAACTTTAATTTATACAATGGATTAATTGTCGCAAATTAGTGAATTAAACTAAAGCGCTGTTTTAAGTTTTCTATGATTTATAAATATGATGGTAGAGGAGAGAAATGTCCTGTGCCTTTAGTTAAAATGCGTTTATTACTAAAAAAAATGCAAGATGGTGATCAATGTATTATCACCATTGATGATATTGGCTCTATTAATGATATTCCTAAATTGTTAGACAAGCAGGGATATTCCTATCAAAAACAGACCAATGTTAGTGGTTTTGTTGAGATAAGTATTAATCGACAAAGTCATACAAGAAAAAATTAAAAAATGGGTAGTTATGTTTAAGTTATTTAGTGATTGGTATACACGTAAATTTTCAGATCCGCATGCGGTCACGTTAGTCGTTCTTTTAGTCTGTATCGCATTGTTTATTGCTTTATTTAGCAATTTATTGATGCCAGTATTTGTTGCAATAGCCTTAGCTTTTTTATTGGATCTTCCAGTTAATAAACTAACGCAAGGCTCAATGTCACGATCTAGTGCGACAGTAGTAGTTGTTACTACCTTTCTGGGTTTTTCATTATTAGCGGTATTAGGGTTAATGCCTATTATTTGGAAGCAAAGCAGTAATTTATTGCAAGAAGTTCCTCATATGATCAGCCAAGGGCAAGGTTACTTATTAACCTTGCCCGAGAAGTATCCTGATTTTATTCACGTCTCTCAAATTGAAAGCTTTATTGTCATGGTCAATGATAATTTACTCGAATGGGGGCAGGTAGCGCTTAAAGCGTCATTAAATTCCATTTCTGATATTGTCGCCTTAATGGTTTATTTGATTCTTGTGCCATTAATGGTGTTTTTCTTTTTGAAAGATAAAACAGAGTTAATGAGTAGTATTGCCCATTTTTTACCTAAAGAACGACGAATGGCAATTAAGGTAAGCCAAGAAATGAACCAACAAATTTTGAATTATATTCGCGGTAAAGTTATAGAAATAATTATTGTTGGCGCATCCACCACCATTGCTTTTATTTTTCTTGATTTGCAATATGCTTTGTTATTGGGCGTATTAGTTGGTTTGTCTGTGCTTGTCCCTTATGTTGGCGCGACCGTTGTTACTTTACCTGTACTTCTAGTCGCTCTTTTTCAGTTCGGTTTAAGTAGTGAGTTTGGCTACGTCATGCTTGCTTATGGTTTAATACAAGCAATTGATGGTAATGTTATTGTGCCTTTATTGTTTTCTGAAGCCGTTAATTTACATCCTGTAGTCATTATTATTGCCGTAATATTTTTTGGCGGTTTGTGGGGCTTTTGGGGAATATTTTTTGCTATTCCTTTAGCAACATTAGTGAAAGCTGTTATTAACGCCTGGCCATCAATCCCCGGACCTGACGTTATAAGCGAAAGCCAAAAGTAGTAAGGGTAACCCTTATTGTTTTAAATAGTTGTATGGACGTTGGCTAGGTACTGTCTCTTATACACATCTCCGAGCCCACGAGACCGTACTAGATCTCGT
>CAJXRC010000112.1 GCA_913058405.1 uncultured Colwellia sp.
TCTTCGTCGGCAGCGTCAGATGTGTATAAGAGACAGGGCTCTACCTTGTATAAATACCCAACAAATCGCTGCAAAAACAATCTCGAAAGATCAACAGACCCTAATAACGATTCCTAACTACTAATACTTAACTAATTGGTGTAACTTATAAAACTAGCGCTAAGAAAAATTAGCGATATGCTAATGAGACAATAAAGTCCAACAGTTAAATTAAGATAAGGAACGCTATGACTGATGTTTGGTTGGCAAGACGACTTACTAAAGTGACTCTTAGACAGCAAGATCACCGAGACCCTTTTCAGCGGGATCGTGCTCGAATTTTGCACTCGGCATCTTTTCGTCGCTTACAATCGAAAACTCAAGTGATGGGTAGCGGACAAAGTGACTTCTACCGAACTCGATTAACCCATTCATTAGAAGCTGCGCAGATAGGATCAGGTATAACATCACAACTTCGCTGCAAACATCCAGAGCTATGTAATGAATTGTTCCCAAACAGTGATAGTTTAATTGAGACTATTTGCTTAGCCCATGATATTGGGCACCCGCCTTTTGGCCATGGCGGTGAAGTAGCACTTAACTATATGATGCGAGAGCATGGCGGCTTTGAAGGTAACGGCCAAACGCTCCGCATAGTGGCGCGCTTAGAAACATTTAGTGAACACTTTGGTATGAACTTGACCAGAAGAACACTACTTGGCTTGATGAAGTACCCACAATTAATAACGACGCTTAACCAAGAGAATAAACCAACGGGTATTGATAACTTTCGACAATTAAAAGCTGGAGAATGGCACCCAGCCAAAGGTTTATATGCTGACGATCTAGATATTATTGACTGGATACTTGCGCCATTATCACAGGCCGACAGGACCTTGTTTCAAAGTATTTGTTGCCAAAAAACAAACGGTCTACAATCAAGCTCACATGACAAAAGTAAACACCATAAAACTCGTTTCAAATCCCTAGATTGCTCGATTATGGAGCTAGCCGATGATATAGCCTATGGCATACATGATTTAGAGGACGCCATCGTAACCAAAGTAGTTAACCGTAATGATTTTGAGCGAGAAGTCATCAAAAAATTACGGAAAATAGATGATGTATGGTTACAAGAATACAGTAAGACTTTAACGGATAAACTCTTTAGTGATCACCATCACTTGCAAAAAGATGCTATTGGCGGTTTAGTAAACTATTTAATTACTGCCATTACATTAACCGATTTAAACAAACAAGATGATATCAATTTTGCTGAGCCAATATTACGCTACAACGCCACGTTATCGATAGCTACAGCACAAGTACTGCAAATATTTAAAGACTTCGTCTATCACTACGTCATTAAATTAACCAGCCTTCAGCGCTTAGAGTATCGAGGCCAACAAATAGTAATGGAGCTTTTTGAAGCCTTATCATCTGACCCTATTCGTTTACTGCCTAGTAATAGTGCTAAACGCTGGCAACAAGCAATAGATAACAACACAAACCCGCAACGAATAATAGCCGACTATATTGCAGGCATGACCGATGATTACGCTACACGGCTTTATCAATCTCTATTTAATGCAGGTGCCGAGAATAATTATCAGCTAAATTAATTTTTATTTCTGCAAGCGTATAATAAACAATAAAATGAGGTGTCTTGATCATCAACACCGCAAGTGCCCTAAACCTAAATATTCCAGTAGCTTGGGTGCATAACAATATTCAGAGCGGAATAATAACGAATATTATTGCAACATCTCTTTAGGCAATTCCCAACTTGTCTTCATTACCTGTCCTTTCCAGTCTTCAATAGTAAGCCAAACTTTATCTTCAGAGCTTAATGTTTGGGGGCTAATCGCATGAACTTCTTGCCCATGTTTACTACCATGTAGTATTCCTTCATCACCTCTTTGTAATGAGGTTAAAGGTAGTGAACTCTTACCTATATTTAAATAAGCTTGGCGAATATGGTCAATATTACCTTGGCTAAAAGTTAGCATAAAATCCTTAGTGTAACTGCCATGATGAAGATAAGGTGGCTCGAGATTATAAGGTAAAGGGGTCACCTGAAATTCACCCACGGCTTTAGTTGTCCATGCGTCAGGGAATACAGGAAATAATGATTGATAAAGAAAATAAAAAGGCAAAATGATAATCAAGCCATTTAGTTTATATTTCAGGTTATTCCATATATTACTTTTAATCCTAGCCATTATTTTACTTCCTGCTGAATTAATATCGATTGTTTTAGATGCTCATTATCCATTTCGATAGAGTTAGTTATTCCTTGAACACTTCTGCTGGCTTTAACGGTACGACTCCCCCACATTAAGAAGCCCGTAATTGACATGCCAGTTAAAATCATACCAAAAATAAACCAAAGAACTTTAGTCCAAATACCGCCAATGGTTCCGTAATGCAAAGGGTCGGCAATGTGAGAAAGCGTTTGTAATACTGTCATTTTCTCAGGAGATCTTTCACCTTCAATGTCCCCTGTCCATGGGTTCACGATGACACCATAAGAGTACTGGTCATAAAAAATAAAATCGCCATTGCCGTATAATTTGTATGTATCACGATTATGTTCCGGTAACATAGTGTACGTAGGTACAAAATCTGGGAATTTTTTTTCTGCTATCTCCAATGCATGATTTATTGTGATGGGGACTGCCGGAACCTCTTCAATATTTAAAGGCAGGTGCTCTACGGTTGCTATGGGAGAATGTGGTTCAATATCATAATCGACATGCCATAAGACAGCCTGCACTAAATACCAAAGTCCTGTGATGCTCATTACTAGTAAAAACCAGATAGACCACACTCCAGATAAGCGATGTAAATCGGCTAAAAGTGTTTTTTTACCTTGGGTTAAACGAAGTTTTGGTTGAGTAAAAGCACGCCAAAAATTTTTATAAATAATCAGACCTGTGATCAATGCGCCTAACATTACAATGGCCATGATACAGACGAGGTAATAGCCAATACTGTAATTACTTTGCCATGGAAGTAACAACCAGCCATGTAATGAACGCATAAAACCACTAAAAGTAATGCCTTGATTCACGGCCTGTATATCCCCCGTATATTGATTGATATAAGCAAAGGCTTGCGGTTTATCTTTGTCGATAAACACAACCGCATTAACAAGATAATCTTCAAAGGTCATAACAGTGGTTATTTTAGCAGTAGGATATGCTTCTTGAACGATTGAAATCAACTCTGAAGTTTTTTTTACTTGGAGGTTTTCTGGGTTAGTAGCTCGAGAATCAGGATTAGTTAGCCAGGTCAATTCATGGCTGATGACTGAAATAGTTCCAGTAAGACAAACGAAGCAAAATATAATCCAAATAGGTAATGAGAACCAGCCGTGAAGTTGAAACCAGAAACGATTACTCAATTTTGCCATGATTTTTCCGAATGTACTTTGCATAAAAATTGCTGTACACAGTAATGCATATGATAACGATTATCAATCAATTAATATAGCACTCTAACGAGATGCACTCTCCTACTGCATCAAAGGACTGTTCAGCCTCATGAACTTCATTTTAAAATTATTTGTTATTTTCTCTGCCAACCACACACACAAATAGGAATGATTAGCATTTGCCTTATTATTTGTGAAATGTATAATGTCGAAAATTTACAAAACATAATAAAATATTACTAAGGGTTAACATGAAATTTAAACATACTTTTGCATTGTCCTCATTGATTTTGGCAATGGGATTCCCCGCCTATGCACAAGAAAAACAGACCGAATTAAGTATTGAACATGATGATGAAAGTGTTGAAAAAATACTTATTGTCGGAATGCGAAAAGATCGAGTTAGCCAAGGTGCTACTGGTTTGACTATGGAACTTAATGAAACGCCACAATCAATAAGTGTAATCAGTTCAGAACAGCTTGAAAATTTCGCAGCATACAGCATCGATGATGCATTGCAGTTGGCGACAGGTATTACCGTAGAACAAGGTGAAACTAACCGTACTAGATATACATCACGTGGTTTCGATATTAAAAGTACACAAATTGATGGTATAGGACTGCCTAATGGCTGGGGTCTTGTCACTGGCGCTATGGAAAGCTACGGCTATGAAGAGATTGAAGTTATTCGTGGTGCTAATGGGCAATTAACAGGTGTAGGTAATGCTGCAGGTACTATTAACTATGTTCGCAAACGTCCGACTAATGAAAATGAAGGCGAAGTTAGTTTAATTTTAGGCTCAGACGATCTTAAACGATTACAAGCTGATTATTCATTTTTAATGACTGACAGTGGCAGTTGGGCAGCACGTGTTGTTGCCGTTGCAGAAGACTCAGGATCATACCTTGATGGCTTAGAGGATGAGCGTACCTATATCTCAGCTGTGGTTGATGGACAACTAACAGACAATTCTACTCTAACCTTTGGCGCATCATACCAAGATGCCAATAGTGATGGCGTTATGTGGGGTGGCTTACCATTAGCTTATGCTGATGGTACTCAGGCAGATTTTGATGTTAGCACCAGTCCAACTCAGGATTGGACTATGTGGGACACTCTCAATATCAACGCTTTTATCGAATATGCTTATACGTTCGATAATGATTGGGAAGTTAAAGCGACTTATAATCGACAAGATTCTGAAGATCAAAGTAAATTATTTTATGTTTATGATGCTTTTGGTATCTTTGATAGTGGAACTAACCTCGGTTTAGCAAGCCAACCAGGCAGATATGACTCTGAGTTTCGCGCTGATTTATTCGACCTAACAGCAAAAGGCGAATACAGTTTATTTGGTCAAACCCATGAGTTAATGTTTGGTGCAAGCACCTCTGAGAGCACAGATGTTTCCTTCACCAATGGTTATGATCAAGCAACGACTCCTGCTTATGGTTTAACTCCTGCTTTCCCATTTGCTTCAGATGCTATCCCAGAGCCAGTATGGGGTGAACAAAGTACCTATGCCGATTTAGATGTAACCCTTACTCGACTGTTTGGCTCAACAAAATTAAACATGACCAGTGATTTATTTGTCATAGCCGGCTTTAATGCCGTTGAGTATAGCCGAAAGGGTTATAATTCTGGCGGTAATGTTGATAATGAAGAGAGTGAAATTAGCCCTTACTTAGCCGCAACATACTCCATTACCGATGATATTAATGCTTATGTGAGTTATTCAGATATCTATCAACCACAAGAGCAGTATGATTACGATGGCCACTTCTTAGACCCAAGTAAAGGCGTAAACTACGAAGTAGGGGTAAAAACCCAATGGTTTGATGATAATTTACTTGCTTCTTTTGCCATATTTCGTGCAGAACAAGACAATATAGCCATTTTTGCCGGTATCAATGACTTAGGCAAATATTATTATAAAGGCACAACAATGGAGTCAAGTGGCTTCGAATTGGAAGTTGCGGGCCATCTCACTGATAATCTCAATGTTACTTTTGCTTACACGAACTTAGATATTGAAGATGATTTGGGCGAAAATACCAGTTCATGGGAGCCAAAGAACCTTGTTAAATTCTCAATAGATTATACCTTGCCACAATTTCCTGATTTAACAATGGGTTTAGGCGGTAAATGGCAATCAAAAACCGAGAATGCTGCTGCAACAGTGAAACAAGACTCATACGTACTCGTTAATGCTTTTGCTCGTTGGTATGTGTCAGATAATCTTGCGATACAAGCAAATATTAATAATATTACCGATGAAAAATATATCACTAGCTTAAAGAATATTGGTTTTTACGGCGCGCCAGTTAATGGCAGTGTTAACGTAACATACCGTTTCTAAATCTAATGAGTAGACTTTGCACATTAATTATAATTTGATGTGTTTCTATTTTTTATTTACGTTATTTAAAGTATTATCATGTATTAGTTAGCTAACTATATATAAAATCGTTAGCTTTAATACATGGTAATAATCACAAAATGACACGTTTATTTCACAGTACAGTGTCAATATAAATTAACTTAGCGTATGCTTTTTTATGTTTACTTTTTTATACATATTTTGATAATAATCAGATAAATAAATTATTACTCCCTCTTCAATACACTTTAATAGAATTAAATATGCTCGATATCTACGCAGGGAAGAACGCTTTAAAAATTATCCAAGAGCAAGGGTTTAAGCAAGAGCTATTTACCAATTTTCTTGGTGCGAGTGGCGGACCAAAATGGTTTATCTTATTTGGTTTAGATAAATACCTTTTCAGTGATTTCTTCAAAAATAGAACCACAGAGCTTAACTTAATCGGTTCAAGTGCTGGTGCTTTTCGTGCCGCAGCATTGACACAAAAAGATCCAATTAAAGCGATTGAACGCTTAGCTTATACCTATGCGAATACAGTTTACTCAACCAAGCCAACCCCACAAGAAATATCTAATCAAGCAGTCAATATTGTTGACCAGTTATTCGCTAAAAATGGCGCCGATGAAATTATCAACAATGAAATATTTAAGGCTCACTTTCTAGTTGCTAAATGTAATGGCTTAACATCTTTTGATAATAAGATTATGCAAGGCGCCGGTTTACTCAATAGTATGTTGCTCAACAAAGTAGATAGAAAGCTACTTAGCAAGCAATATGAACGCTATATCTTTCAACATCCGAGTAGCACTCTGACCATAAACGACCCTTATAATTTCAGCAACGTTTATGAGAGTCTAGCCCCTGACAATATTAAAAGTGCCCTACTCGCTTCAGGCTCGATTCCTATGGTAATGTCAGGTATCAAGAATATAATCGGATCAAAAAATGGCACCTACAGAGATGGCGGTATAATCGATTATCATTTTGACTTTTCGTTAAGCAATAATAAAGCAGATAAATATAGAGCCAGTGAACAAAATTTAAAAGTAGACAGTAGTAAAGTAGAATACGCTTTAACACTTTATCCGCACTTTAGTGCCGAGCCAAAAGCCGGCTGGTTTGATAAAAGCTCAAACAGAAGAGTATTAGCCAGTAGTTATGAAAATACCGTTTTATTAGCGCCCTCACAAAGTTTTATACAATCACTACCCTATGGAAAAATTCCGGACAGAACAGATTTTACCAAGCTTGATGCACCAACACGGATCAAATATTGGCTTGAAGTGTTAGAGCAAACAGATAAGTTAGCGCAATGTTTTAATGAATTTGTAGTAAAACAAAATATAGCTAAGATGAAGGCATTTCAGCCTTAATCTTCAACGTTTTCATTTCAAATTATAATACGTTAGTCCCTGTCTAGTAGACTGGGTATTCATATGTATACCCTAAGATTACCCACTGATTTGCGTTACGCTGAAGAAGTAACCGTTGAGCGAGCTAAAAACTTAGCAACTAGACTCTGACTTGAAGCAGAAAGTGAATCATCTTTAACACCATCCATAGCAGATAATATCCGAGTTCCTAACTGTTTCCCTAATTCAACTCCCCATTGATCAAAAGAATTAACTTGCCATAAAACGCCCTGAACAAATATTTTGTGTTCATATAAGGCAAGCAGAGCTCCCATAGTTTCAGGGGTTAATAACTCCATAACTAGCGTATTACTTGGGGTATTCCCCTTCATCGTTTTATGAGGAGCAAGACGTGATATTTCTTTCAAAGTGTAGCCAGATTCCAAAAGCTCAGCTTTAACTTGTGCTAATGTTTTTCCTTGCATCAAGGCTTCACTTTGGGCAAAACAATTGGCCACAAGTACTTTATGATTTTCGATATATTGGCTTCGACCTTTTATGGCAACAATAAAATCTGTTGGAATGATGTCATCACTTTGATGCATTAACTGCATAAAAGCATGCTGGCCATTAGTACCTTCTTGCCCAAAGACAACTGGCGCCGTTAACCATGAGAGTTTATCGCCAGATTTGGAAACGGACTTACCATTACTTTCCATGTCTGTTTGCTGTAAATAGCCTGGTAAAGCTCTTAACGAATGTGCATAAGGTAAAATAGCTAATGTCGGGTATTCAAGTGCATTCCGATTCCATATACCAAGCATTGCCATAATGACTGGCATATTTTGTTTAAAATCTGTCGTTTTAAAGTGCATATCCATCTCGTATGCACCTTGTTTTAACTTGTTAAAATTATCATTACCAATAGCAAGAGCAAGTGGAAGCCCTACCGCAGACCAAATAGAGAAACGTCCTCCAACCCAATCCCACATAGGTAATATATGCTTGTCATTAATACCAAAACTTTTTACTGCTTCAATATTACTACTTACGGCAAACCACTGTTTTTCAATAATTTGAGATAGATTATTTAACTTTGAGTTTTCTACTGATTCACTAGATAACATCCACTGCTTGACAGCCTTTGCATTTAGCATGGTTTCTTGCGTGGTAAATGTTTTAGATATGACGACAACGAGCGTTGTTTCTGAGTTTAGCTTCTTTAGCTTTTCTTCAAGTGCCCCACCATCAACATTCGCTATAACATGAACAGATAAAGCTAAGTCACGGTAATGCTCTAACGCTGACAAACTTACTTTCACGCCATAATATGAGCCACCAATTCCTATCGCTAATACATCAGTAAAACGTTGCCCTGTATAGCCCGTTAAAACACCTTTTTGCACATCTTCAACTATCTCCGCCACTTGCTGTTCGGCTGCTTCAACCTCAACAGCAAGTGTTTCCCCTAAAATCTGTTGCTTCACGCTTTGAGGAGCTCTTAATACAGTATGCAATACAGATCGTCCCTCTGTACTATTAATTTTATCGCCGTCAAATTGTTTGGTTATACTTTCTGATAAACCAACCTCTTGAGCTATATCAATTAATTGTGCTAACTCAATTTCAGTAATATTTTGCTTAGAATAATCTAGATATAAGTGCGATGTTGACAAGGAAAAATCATTGATACGTTCTTTTTTATCGAACAACGAAACAATAGAACGTGTTTTAGCAGTTTTGGCTAGTGAGGTTAACTTCTGAATATTCATAAATTATTAGTTTTGTTGTGCGGCCTAGCTCAAGGAAATGAAAGAAAGCTCTGCTATTATTTTGTTAAAATACACTGACATTGTATATATATCAGCTAATTATATTCAGCTAATAAAAAGTGTCAGTAAATTAATTTAGTTGTTTATGGGGAATATTACAAATTGCGATAAAGAAGAATCTGATCTTGAATCGATTCTATCTATTATCACTTAGTATTTTACATTTCCTGTAAACGAAGCTTTCTTATATTCTGCTATAAAATATCGTTAAAGTTTTTTCCCCCAAAAAAAAAGAAGTTAACTCTGCTAACGCCACTCCCAGAATTTCTGTTCGAAAACACAATGACTCTATTAGGCAACGTCATTCCCGAAGTATCTAATCGGGAATCCATTGGCTTATATCTTCACTTAAATATTTTATTTTCTGTGAGCGAAGCCTCTGTGATGATATATCTTTACCTACTTTCTACAGAGTTCAAATCAATATAAAACCGGTCTCCTAAACAAGTTTTTTAGTCTTTAATTATTTCTTGTAAATAAGTTTTAAAATCATCAGCCATTTCAGTATGTCGTAGTCCATACTCAACATTTGCTTTCATATAACCAAGTTTAGAGCCACAATCATGTGACTTACCTGTCATATGAAAGGCCTCAACAGTTTCTATTTTCATCAAACTAGCAATAGCGTCAGTAAGCTGAATTTCATCACCTGCGCCAGGAGGAGTAAACTCTAACATATCCCAAATTTTTTCAGACAACACATAACGCCCAACTACAGCTAAATTTGAAGGTGCTTCATCAATTGGTGGTTTCTCAACAACAGCAGTCATTGCTTTTGATTCGCCAGCAGCGAGCTCATAACCTTTACAATCGGCCACACCATAATTACTAACCATATTCATAGGAACAGGTTCAACCATAATTTGACTGTGTCCGACTTCATAATACCGTGTAAGCATCGCCGCTAAGTTCTCAGTTTTTAAATCGCTACTTGCATCATCTAAAATCACGTCAGGTAAAACGACCACAAATGGTGATTCACCAATAATTGGGCGCGCTTTTAAAACAGCATGACCTAATCCCTTAGCTTCACCCTGGCGTACATGCATGATAGTGACACCTTTAGGGCAAATAGCTTGAATCTCATCAAGGATTTGACGTTTGACACGCTTTTCAAGCGTCGTTTCAAGCTCAAATGATTTATCAAAGTGATTTTCAATTGCATTTTTTGAAGAGTGCGTAACTAAGACTATTTCTTTAATACCTGCAGCCACACATTCATCTACTATGTATTGGATCATAGGCTTATCGACGATAGGTAACATTTCTTTTGGAATTGCTTTAGTTGCAGGTAGCATACGTGTGCCTAAGCCTGCTACAGGGATGACCGCTTTAGTTATTTTATTATTAAACATATTCAACCTAAGGTTATTAATATTCTGATTTTTCTTTTGCTTGCCAAACTAAGTCACAAATACCATCTTTGGGGACAAACCCAGTAGGAGCTTCTAAGAGTAATCTACGAATAGTTTCATGTGAAAAGTTATGACATGCATCATCAAGTCGAATAAGTAGGTTTTCTAGAGTTTCCCATGTCAACATGGATTCATGAGCTGACATAATTCGTCGATGATCAGTTTGTGTTACGTCATCACCGATCAATAACTCTTCAAACAATTTTTCTCCTGGTCTCAAACCAGTATATTCAATTTCAATATCACCATCAGGATTAAGCTTATCCTTAACATTCATTCCACTTAAATGAATCATCTTAACTGCGAGGTCGGATATCTTAACCGGATCACCCATATCTAATACGAATACATCACCACCTGTCCCCATAGCCCCTGCCTGAATAACTAACTGAGCCGCTTCCGGTATTGTCATAAAATAACGAATAATCTCAGGGTGAGTTACGGTGATAGGACCACCACACTTTATTTGATCTCTGAATAAAGGGACGACTGAGCCAGAAGATCCTAGGACATTACCAAAACGTACCATACAATAACGTGTATTAGATTCCTTATGCGCTAACGCCTGTAAAATCAATTCTGCCATACGTTTGGTTGTACCCATAACATTCGTTGGCCGTACAGCTTTATCCGTTGAAATGAGTACAAACGTTTCAACTTTAGCTTCCATTGCTGCTTCAGCTGCATAAAGAGTACCAAATACATTATTTCGTACTCCCTCAACAACATTATGCTCAACGACTGGAACATGTTTATATGCAGCAGCGTGATAGACAGTTTGCACATTGAAGGTGCGCATGACAGTCATCATTCTATTTTTTCTCTGAACAGAACCTAACAAAGGTACTACCTGGCAGTTATAACCTAATTCATCAGCTTGCTTTTGTAGCTCTCCATTAATTTGGTATAAAGCAAATTCTGATAATTCAAATAAAATTAATTTTGTTGGCTTTTGTTTTAAGATTTGCCTACAAAGTTCTGAACCGATAGAGCCACCGGCACCAGTAACCATAACAACTTTTTCGTGGATATTAGCCTTTAATAGCGACTGATCAGGTTTAACTGGGTCACGTCCAAGTAGGTCCTCAATAGAAACTTCACGCAGCTCATCAATTTTAGCCTTACCACTAACCAAGTCAGCAGAGCCTGGTATAGAAAGTATTTCAACAGGCAGTGCTTCAATTTTACTTAAAATTCGAGCAATACGCTTTTTATTCTCTCTTGGCATTGCGAGTAAAAGGCGAGAAATAGAGAAATCTTCAATCAAGCGGGAGAGATCATTACGTCTATAGACAGTAATCCCTTGAATAATACGTTTATGAATCCTAACGTCATCATCAATAAAAGCAACCGGATAGTATTCGTCTCCATGTAACAAAGACTGTGCAAGTTGTCTTCCCGCAGAGCCAGCACCGTAGATTATCACTTTTTCTTTATGTTTATTTTTTATTGGTGAAGATGCAATTATTGTTCGCATAAAAAAGCGGCTACCGCCGACTAATACTAATAAAAAAGCTGAAAATATTATAGGAACAGTGCGAGGTAAATCTATATTTAAAAAGAAAGATAAGAAAATTAAAGCCACTGTAGTAAAACATACTGATAACGCAATACTTATAGCCGCTTTACTATTTATATATCGAAGAACTGCCTTATATAACCCAAGTTTAACGTTAGCAATTAAGGCAATAGGAATTAAACATGCAAGAAGTAACCATGAGGAGGAATGTGAAAAAATAGCAAATGTATCTAAACGAACAAGCATTGCAGCCCAAAAAGCAACGCTAACAAAAATAAGATCGAAGAAAAGCGAAATAACGCGTTTAGCAGGTCTTGATGCTTTAAATAAAAAATTCATATAAAAGTCTTGCTTACTTTCTGATGAAATATCTAATAATTCTTTTAATTATTAGATATAAGTATCAGGTATTATACACAAGCATATCTATTTATGACATTTTAAAAATTATTTTTTTAAATGTCATAAATCAGTTTAACCTATACGATCACCAGACCCACTTCCAGTAGCAGTTTGAATGATATATTTGAAATAACATTTAAGTGTTAGTGTTCTAATCATTTTTTGATCAGTTTCAGCCAGCAACTTAGGGGTAGACATATCTATAGTATTTACTTGAGCTAGCCCTGTGATACCAGGTAATACTGTATAAACACTACGTCTATCACGCTCCATAATCAACTCTTCTTGATTGAACAAATTTGGGCGAGGACCAACAAAACTCATTTCTCCTTTCAATACATTAATCAATTGTGGAAGTTCATCAATTTTTGTTTTACGTAAAAAACCACCTAATTTAGTAATAGATGCGGTACTAGCAAGATGACTAGCAACTGATTTTGTATCAACCGACATTGTTCGAAATTTAATAAGGTTAAAAGGCTTTTTATTTTTGCCTACACGCTGCTGAATAAAGACAGGGGAGCCAGTATCAAAATAACCAATGATATAAACACCAATTAAAATGGGAAAGGTAACAATTAGACCAAAAAAGGCCATTAAAAAATCGAGGATACGTATTAAAATATTGTTCATAGTTTGTTCTACATAGTTAAGGTATTAATAAATATTAAAATTTATACGTCAGCTAAGACAATAACTCACTAGTACCAATGGATGGTATTAGTTGCACTAATACGTCTTCAAATACTGAAAATGTTGGTTACAATTTAAAAAAGTCTGCCCGTAAAATTTCTAATGACTTTTCGATAAATTTTGTAAAGTTTCACCCATTGTAAAAGGAGGTTTCCAACCAATTAGCTCTGTTGCTTTACTTGAATCAACTTGAAGATCGCCAGTTAACTGCACTACCTGATCTGCTTTACCCGTTATTTTTCCTAAAAAATAAAAAATAAAATTAGGTATAGCTATCTGTAGTAGCTTCTTATCTAAGCCTTTAGCAATTGCATCAGTAAACTCTTTTATTGATATATCCTGACCATCAGAGATACAAAAAACCTCATTTTTAGCTTTTGGGTGTTCAATACATACAGAGATAAAATCAACAAGATTATCAACAGATATAAAACTTCGCTTATTTTTACACGAGCCGAATGGCAATATAGATAGCTTTTTAACTATATTAACTAACTTACCAAAGTTTCCAGGAGCGTTAGCGCCGTACACTAAGACAGGACGAATAATAACAACCTCTAAGCCTGTGTCTTTGGCAATTTTTAACAGTTCTACTTCGGCTTTTGCTTTTGCTTTTGACTGCGTATATTCAAACTGGGCTAAGATAGGAGAGCCCTCATTAAATACTCTATTGTTCGTTGTCTGATTCCCTAGTACACCTATAGAGCTAATGAAAATAATGCGTTTCACCCCATTGTTAAAAGCTTGTAGAGCAAGGTTAACGGTTCCTTCTACATTCACTTCATGAATATAATTGGGATCATTAGAGTTATTATGAGCAATTGCTGCACAATGAATTACAGTATCAACATTTTGTAGTGCTGCTAGCCAATCAGTATTACTATTAACATTTAACCTGATGGTTTCTGGATCGTTAGTTTGCAACAAATGTTCAGCCCTTACACCTTTAAGAACGGTATAATGAGCCTGTAATAACTTACATACATGAGAACCAATGAAACCATTTGATCCAGTGACAAATACTTTCTTTTTATTCATATAGTCCCACGTTTTCTTGTAATATTTCAGTTAGGGTTTTAGCTTGGCATTCCATATTAAAGTGCTGATGAAAATACTTAATCCCTCTTTTTCCCATTTTGTCTCTTTCTGGTTCACTCAATAAGTACAAATATCTAATGTTTTCTTCAAGTTTCATAGAATTACCTGCCTCTGATATTAAACCAGCTTTTGAGTCTTGGATAACTTTTGCTCCTTCGCCATTCAAGGCTGCTATGATTGGTTTTCCTGCAGATAAGTAACTTTGTATTTTACTCGGAATAGTGAGGTTAATAATCTCATTATCTGTCAGGGTTACAAGTAATGCATCTGACTTATTATAAACAGAAGGCATTGACTCCATAGGGAGTCTTCCAACTATTTCTAGATTATGTAAATTACGGGTGTCTTTCTGGTTTTTTAGCCATTCAAGTTCACTACCACTACCAACTAAAACTACTTTTATATCTGTAAGATCACTTAATTTTTCAGCAGCATCCACGACTGTATCTAATGATTGCGCTTTACCTAAATTGCCTGCAAAAACAACACAGAAATAATTATCTAATAAGGTATTTATCTGTTCTGGAAGAGCTATAGAAGTATTATTTCTGTCTCTTATACACATCTCCGAGCCCACGAGACCGTACTAGATCTC
>CAJXRC010000113.1 GCA_913058405.1 uncultured Colwellia sp.
GTCTCGTGGGCTCGGAGATGTGTATAAGAGACAGTTCACCTAATAAGTCTTCTTTAGTTTCAGCTACAGCAGCAAGTGCTACTTCAACGCCTTCTTCACCAACCTTCTGAGCCATTTTAGTCGTTCCACGAGAGAACAAGTGAGCTGTGTAACTCTCTTTTGGGTCATCATCTTTGCGCTGTTGAATAACTTGCTCAAGTTGGCTAAGAAAGTTTTGCTGAGTAAGCTTTTGTTCAGGAAAACACGATTCAGTCCCTAGGTGACAGCTTGGTCCAATAGGCTGACAAGCAATAAGTAAACTATCGTTGTCGCAATCGGTTAAAACTTGTTGTACTTCTAAGAAGTTGCCCGATGTTTCACCCTTAACCCAAAGCGCTTGTTTTGAGCGGCTAAAGAAGGTTGCCTTGCCTGTTGTCAGAGTGGCTTGTAATGAGGCTTGATTCATATAGCCTTGCATTAAAATAGCACCTGTTGATGCGTGCTGGATAATAGCAGGAATAAGATTATCCATTTTCTGCCATGCCAAATCATTTATATTATCGTTAGTTACTAACATGGTCTTACCTCAATATTTTGTTCTTTTAAGTAGTTTTTTAAATCGTTAATCGGAATAATGCCTTTATGGAAAACAGATGCCGCTAGTGCACCATCAACATCGGCTTGTTGATAAACATCACTAAAATGCTCAATAGTGCCAGCACCACCGGAGGCAATTAAAGGCACACTACACTTTGCTCTAGCCTGCTTCAACTGTTCAATATCGTAACCTTGGCGAACACCATCTTGGTTCATGCAATTTAATACGATTTCACCAGCACCTAAGCTAACAACTTTTTCAATCCAGTCGAATGTGTTCCAACCTGTTTGTTGAGTGCGCTTTTCATCACCTGTAAATTGATATACCTGGTATTCATTAGTGTCTTTGTTATAGAAGCTATCAACACCAACTACAATACACTGCTGACCAAACACATCCGCTAAACGTGTTATTAAGTCGGGATCTCTTAATGCAGGGGAGTTGATACTAATTTTATCAGCGCCCATCATCAAGATTTCTTTGGCGTCCTCTTCACTTTTAATACCGCCAGCAACACAGAAAGGAATATCAATAACTTCTGCGATACGACTTACCCAGCTTTTATCAACTACACGGCCATCGCTGCTCGCAGTAATATCATAAAAAACTAATTCATCTGCACCCGCTTCAGCATATTTTTTTGCTAAGGGAACGATATCGCCAATAATTTCATGATTGCGAAATTGTACGCCTTTTACTACTTTGCCATCACGTACATCAAGACAAGGGATAATTCTTCTGGCTAACATTATTTATCACCTGCCTTACTTGTTGAAGTCGTTGGCCAACAAGCGATTGCTTCTTCAAGTGTAAACTTGCCTTCTAACAATGAACGCCCCAAAATCACGCCGCTAACACCCGTTGGGATAAGGGCTTTGATATCAGCTAAGCTACCAATACCGCCTGAAGCTTGCCAATCAATCTCTGGGTATTTAGCACAAACCTCAGAGTATAAATCAACATTGGTGCCTGTTAATGTTCCGTCTTTACTGATATCAGTACACAGTACGTGCTTGATACCTGCATCTTGGTATTGCGTAAGTAAATCTTCTAGGTTCACACCACTATCTTCAATCCAGCCATGTGTCGGTAAGGTTTTATTACCTTGTGCATCAATTTTGATATCGAGTGCTAATACGATTTTTTCACAGCCGTAGGTTTTCAGCCATTGTGTTACTAGTTCAGGTTGTTTGATAGCTAAGCTGCCTATAACAACACGATCAGCACCGAGTGCCAATAACTGCTTTACGTCGTCTTCACAACGCACGCCACCACCGACTTGAATAATCATAGAAGGGTGGTTAACAACGGTTTTTAAGGTTTCTAGCTGACGTTTAGTGCTATCTTTAGCGCCATCTAAATCAACAAAATGCATAACGGTAGCACCTGATTTTGCATAAGCTTGCTGGCGCTCTTGTACCGTATATTGATAATTCGTTTTTTGAGCGTAATCGCCTTGATATAAACGAACAACTTCACCACCGATGAGGTCAATTGCTGGGATCATCATAAGTTTACAAGCTCCTGATTAAGTTCTGTAGAGTCTAGCTCTAGGAAATTTTGAATTATTTTACTGCCTAACGCACTAGAGCGTTCAGGGTGAAATTGACAACCAATAAAGTTATCTTTTGCGATAGCTGCTGAAAAAGTACTGCCGTACTCACAACTGGCGATGGTGTATTCACTAACCGGCGCTGCAAAGCTATGCACGAAGTAAAAATAATCGCCTTCAGATATACCTTTAAAAACTGGATGATTAGTTACTTGGGTAAGCGTATTCCAGCCCATATGTGGCAATCTATTTCCTTGTGCTTTTAATGGTTCAACCTTTGTTGGGATCAGGTTTAAACAAGGAACTATGTTACTAGTATTGTCATCACTGTTACCTTCAGTAGAAGACTTTTTACCTTCGGTTGAAGACTCAGTCATTAACTGCATGCCTAAACAAAAGCCAAGTACTGGTTGAGTCAACCCTTGTAAAACAGCAACTAAATTTTTAGCTTTAATGTTTTTCATAGCATGCTTAGCGCTACCAACACCCGGGAAGATAACTTTTTCAGCTTGTTGGATTATCGTTACATCATCAGTAATCGTTACCTCAAAACCAAGTCTTTCAACAGCGAACTTAACAGAAGATAAATTTGCACATCCGGTATCTACAATGACATTTTTTGCTGAAGTCATTTCCTTTGTCATTATAAGGTACCCTTTGAACTTGGCATTGCATCCCCATCAACCTTGATAGCTTGCCCTAATGCGCGGCCAAAAACCTTAAATAAGCTCTCAACCTGGTGATGACAATTACCTTTACTTGTTGATAAATGTAATGTTATCAACATTGCATCAGCAAGAGAGCGGAAAAAGTGAGGCACCATTTGGGTAGACATAGTACCGACATTGGCGCTGGTGAAATCAGCATCAAATTCTAACCATGGACGACCAGAAAGATCGATAGCACATTCTGCTTTGCATTCATCCATAGGTATTGTAAAACCAAAACGATTAATACCACGTTTATTGCCTAATGCTTGTTTTAGAGCTTGCCCTAAAGCTAGTGCAGTATCTTCAACACTGTGGTGTTCATCAATGTGATAATCGCCACTAACGTTACACGTTAAGCTAAACCCGCCGTGAGTAGATATTTGATCTAACATGTGGTCAAAAAAACCTAAACCAGTATCTATACTACTTTCACCAGCTTTATCTAAGTTAACAGTAACCGTAATATCTGTTTCTTTGGTTGTACGGGTAACCGTGGCTATTCTTGGTTGTTCCAATTGAGTAATAATTTGATCACTCACTTGTGCCCAGTTCAAAGTCTCGCGGTCATATTTGATGCCAACGATGCCCATGTTAGCAGCGAGTCCCATATCCGTTTCTCTATCGCCAATAACAAATGAGTTAGCAAAATCTACTCGTCCCTGTTGAAGGTACTCACTGACTAAACCAAGCTTAGGTTTACGGCAATTACAATTGTCTTCATCAAAATGCGGGCAAAGTAAAACCTCTTGAAAATGTACGCCTTGAGAGCTAAAGAAATCCATCATTTTGTTATGAGGTAAATCAAAATCTGCTTGTGGAAAACTCTCTGTTCCTAGGCCATCTTGATTAGAAACCATGACTAGTTTAAAACCTTTCGCTTGCAGTTTTAATAACTCTGCAATGACATTAGGTTCGAATACAAGTTTCTCTAACGTATCAAGCTGCTTATCGATAGCTGGCTCTTCCACTAAGGTACCGTCACGGTCGATAAATAATATTTTCTCTTGTGTATTACTCATAAAATGCTCTTCATTTTGTTTGTCATGCTACACCTATAATGCAGCATTAACTTTACTTATAATGTGTCTAATAGCTGCTTAAGCTGTGCGATTTCTTCTTCACTGCCAATACTTATTCGAAGGCAATTCTCAAGCTGTTGTTGCTTAGACTGATCACGAATTAAGATGTTATTTTCTACTAAGAAGTTAAAAACTTTGTTTTTTTCATCAACATTGTTACAACGAAAAAGTACAAAATTAGCGTTGCTGTCAAAAACTTCGTCACACCACTTTTGTTGCTTAAGCCATTCACTTAGCTGTTTACGTAAATTATTGGCTGTATTTACTCGGGCTTGCATAACGTTTAAATCATTTGTTAATACCTTGCTAGCAATTTCAGCAACGGGGGCCGCAATTGGGTAAGGTGCAATAACTTTACTGAGCAGCGTAATAACGTCTTTACTTGATAAGGTAAAACCACAACGCAAACCGGCTAAAGCAAATGCTTTAGATAAAGTTCTAAGTATGATCACGTTACCACATTGGCTAATGAGTTTATTATTTACTTGCTCACTGCCCAACGCTTCATTGGTATATTCATAATAGGCTTCATCAACAACCACTATCGCGCTGTCTTTAAAAATTTCTATTGCTGCTTGGATTTGTGCTGCGGGCAAGGTGTTGCCAATAGGATTTCCAGGGGAACATAAGAAGACAACTTTTACTTTTCCTACTTGTTGTTTTAAACCTTCAATATCTAGCTGACATTTTGCCTCTACGGTATCAACCAATGGCACGCTAATAATGCCTGCACCGTGGTTTTCGGCGCTGATAGCGTACATGCCATAAGTTGGCGGACAAATTAGGATATTGTCTTGATAAGCTCGACAGAAGCTACGAATAATTAATTCAATACCTTCATCAGCGCCACGGGTTGCTAATATGTTATCAATCGGTAATTTACAATAATTACTATAAGCACTTAAGAGTGCTTGTGGTTGAAAATCAGGATAACGATTAATGTTTTCGCTGTTTAATTGATACTGACCTTGTCCTGGAGCTTCATTGGCATTTAACCAAGTTTTGCTATTGGCTTGTTCATTATCACCGCTGGCAAAAAGGCGTCTAGCAGATTGGTAAGGTACCATATCTACCAACTCTTCTCTTGCTAACTTATTTATCAAGGCATTCGTTACTGAGGCATCATCAACTGGCGAAGTCATAACTAACTACCTTCTTCTAAGCGAATGGTTACGGCACGCTGATGCGCATCTAACCCTTCTGCATCTGTTAACTCAATGATGCACTCAGCTAAACTTTGCAAGCCTGATTTTGTGATCTCTTGTACCGTATAGCGACGAGAGAAGTCAGCTAAAGATAAACTCGAAATTACTTTTGAGTAGCCATACGTTGGCAATACATGGTTAGTACCACTAGCGTAATCACCGGCAGATTCTGGCGTATAAGCACCGACAAATATTGAACCTGCATTTCGCAACTTACTGAGTAGTGTTGGAGCATCTTCTGTTTGAATGATTAAGTGCTCTGGACCGTATTGATTTGATACTTCAACAGCTTGCTCTAAATCTTTAGTCAGAATTAAACGAGACTGCTTTAATGCCTGCTCTGCTATTTTACAGCGAGAAAGCAAGGTCAATTGCTGTTCTAACTCAGTTGATACTTTTGTGATTAAAGATTCACTATCACTGAGTAATATTACTTGGCTATCTACACCGTGCTCAGCTTGTGATAACAAATCTGCGGCTATAAAGGCTGGGTTTGCTTGCTCATCAGCGATAACTAATACTTCTGAAGGACCTGCTGGCATATCAATAGCAAAACCTGCAACTTGTTGTGATAGTTGAGTTTTAGCTTCAGTAACATAACGATTTCCAGGGCCGAATACTTTATTTACTGCAGGAACTGTTTCTGTGCCGTAGGCGAGTGCAGCAATAGCTTGTGCGCCACCTACAGTGTATATTTCTGTGATACCACAAAGGTCAGCAGCCACTAATATTTCATCAGCTAATTGACCATTCTTGTCAGGAGGACAAACAAGTACAGTACGTTGACAGCCAGTAAGTTGTGCAGGCACACCTAACATTAATACGGTAGAAGGTAGTGGGGCAGAGCCTGCTGGAATGTATAAACCAACACTTTCAATAGCTTCTGTTTTTAATGTGCATTTAACGCCAGGTGTAGTTTCAACCGTAATATCAGTAGCCTTTTGAGCGCTATGAAATGACTTTATTTGCTGATACGCAGTATTGATCGCTTTTGTGCGTTTAGCGGTTAGTGCTAACTTCGCTTTAGCAACCTGTTCTGGCGTTACCGATAAAGTGCTAAGGGCGATACCATCAAATTGCTCTGTTAACGCATAAATAGCCTTATCACCTTGGCTTTTTACTTGGGCTAAAATATTGGCGACTTGCGTTGATAATAAAGCGCTATCAGCAATAGCTGGTCGAGCAAGGGCTAAATCTTTTTGTTGCGGTGAAAGCTCTTGCCAATTGATAAGTTGGTTTATCATAATTATGTCTCGGTATTAATTTACAGTACTTGTATTAATTTTTTGCAATAATTCTTTTATCTCGACGTTAGTGAATGTAAGTACTAAGCGGTAGCACGGAGCTGACGATAGTCAGTGAGTACTTCCAATGCCGAACTTACGATCACTAGCAATGAGATAAATGAATTTAGCCCATCATTTTCTCAATTGGCATCACTAGGATAGAGTGACAACCTAAGGCCTTTAACTGTTCCATGGTTTCCCAGAAGAATGTTTCTGTTGCGACTACGTGTACAGCAACCATATCGTCACGTTCAGCAAGTGGCAAAACGGTTGGCGTTTCTGTACCAGGCATTAACTTGCTGACCTCTGTAATTTTATCTTTTGGCGCGTGCAGCATAATATATTTGCTTTCTTTCGCTTTCATTACGCCGTGAACACGGGGTAATAATGTATCTAAAATATCTTGTTTTTCTTCACATAATGGATCTGCTCTTTGAATCAGTGATGCTTTTGAACGAAAAACTTCAGCTACTTCTTTTAAACCATTCGCTTCAAGTGTCGCACCAGTAGAAACTAAGTCACAAATACCATCAGCTAAACCAACGCGAGGTGCTACTTCAACCGAGCCTTTTAATAAACAAAATTCTACGTTAATGCCATTAGCTTTAGCAAAACGATTTAATAACTGTGGGTAAGTTGTGGCGAAACGTAAGCCGTCTAAACAGGCTAAGCCGGTGTATTCAAATTCTTCTGGCATAGCAATTGAAAAACGACAACCGCCAAAGTCTAATGAGGTAGTGCGAATGTACTCAGACTTATTACCTTTCAATTGACGGTCTAACTCTTCTTCTTCGAGTGTGTTATCACCAACAATACCTAAATCACAAACGCCGTCCATTACCAAGCCGGGAATATCGCTACTGCGGACACGCATAATATCAATAGGCATATTGCTTACATGAGCTAATAACCTTCTATCGCTCAGATTTAGCTTTAATCCACAAAGCTTAAGTAATTTTTGGGTATCTTCACTTAGGCGTCCTGACTTTTGCATGGCAATGCGTAAACGTGGCTCTGATGTGCTCATAATGTTAATTCCTATCGTTTTTAATCTTAAAATTCGTCATGTATATACAATTTATTCTTCGCTAAAATGCGAAAACCCCCGAGAGAGTCGTGACTCTTTCGGGGGTTTAGCAATTACGTTACTTCTATTAAGAGCATGTATTCTGCTTTTTAAAACCACTGAAAGGCCACTTGCCCTTCAGTAATTTACTTATTAAGTAAACCTGAATGGGCTAGTTGTAATGATGGTGGTGATGTCGGCTATTCAGGTTAATAATCATGGTTAAAAAGTCTCTAATAGTAGGTCGTTTGCTGTTAACTTAATGGTAATCTAAAATTAAATTAACAGGTAGAAAAATAATTTGTTTTGATGCTGTTTACACTACTGCTTAATTAAGATACCTGCAAGTAATAAATAGGAGTTTTTTATTATGATTTGTTATATGAATCTTGCTTAAAGTTATTACTCTAAATTGATAGTGTGGGTTAGCTAATTTATATAGCCTAAAGATTTTTAAGTAATGGCCGATAACAGACGATAACAGAACTGTGTAATGCACTATTTATTTGCGACTTTCAATTTGCGGAGGAACTAAGAATGGATATTTTTACGACTCAACTAACACGTGTAGTCCCAGTACCTATTAAGCCAGCGAGCTTAAAAGTTAAAGCACTGCTAAAAGAAGCAGCTAACAGTAAGCTGCATCAGGATCCCGACCACCTAGAATACCATGAATATTATTTCACCAAGGAAGAAGATCAATATCATCCCAGCGAGCACAATGAAGAAAATAAAAATCATGCTGAGAATTTCAATAATGAAATTGATGCTGACCAGAAAACATCAGTGTCCAAGGTTGAAAAAAAGAGTGATGGCAATAAGGGCAATACTAAGCACTTAGACCTTTATGCTTAAGCTGTTGTTAAGTATACTCTCAGGCATAAATACTCATTTGTGTCGCCTCGTTTTACATGACCGAAAGCAAAATTAGCCCAGTTAACCAAGTAAGCCAAGCCTTTTCTCAAGAAGGCGCTTTAGCTAAAGCCATTAAAGGCTTCTCTCCTCGTCAGGCGCAAACGGATATGGCGCTTGATGTTGCCCAGGCAATTGACAAGCAATCATCGCTTATTGTTGAAGCAGGCACGGGAACCGGAAAGACCTTCGCTTATTTGATCCCAGCTTTCTTATCTTTAAATCCGAAAAATCCTAAAAAGATTGTAGTATCCACTGGAACTAAGAATCTCCAGGAACAACTATTTCATAAAGACATCCCCTTGATCAAAAAGGCCCTAGCGAGTAATGCGCAAGTCGCTTTATTGAAAGGTCGTGCAAATTATTTATGTAATTATCGTTTAGAGCAGTACCAAAATAGTCGAGGTCAACTTGATGCACAAATGTTGCAAGATCTGGTTAAAGTCAAAACTTGGTCTAATGGTACGCAAAGTGGTGATATTGGCGAGTTGGTCAATGTAAGTGAAGACTCTAGTATTTTTCCTTTTGTAACAAGTACCTTGGATAACTGTTTAGCAAGAGATTGCCCAGACTATGAAGCATGTCACTTAGTGAGAGCGCGTCAAAAAGCGAGTGATGCCGATATTATTGTAGTGAATCATCATTTGTTTTTTGCTGATATGGCATTAAAAGATACGGGTTTTGGCGAGCTTATTCCTAAAGCTCAAGTGATGATTTTTGATGAAGCGCATCAAATTGGCGATATCGCGAGTGAATATTTTGGCGAAGCTTTTTCTAGCAAACAACTCGTTGATTTATGTACTGACGTATTACAAGTGCACCGTAGTAGTTTAACGGATGTTAAACAATTAGGCTTAGCAGCTGAGAAGTTGCAGAAAACCTGTCAAGAATTTCGTCTATTGTTTAATTACGATCCTGAGCGAGGCAATTGGCGAGAAAAGTATAAACAAGTTCAATTTCAGCAAAAATTCGCCAACTTAAAGATTGATTTAGATTTTCTATATCAGGTCATTAAACTTTGTGTTTCAAGAAATGAAGCAATAGATAACTGTTTTGACCGTGCGGTTAACCTACTTGCTCAATATGATGTGATGGCGAATGTTGAAGCTTACGGTATGAGCTTTTGGTATGAAACCACACCAAGAAGTGTGGTATTACACCAAACGCCGCTAACTGTCAGTGATAAGTTTAGTGCAGTTGTGAAAGAGTCAGGCGCAGGTTGGATTTTCACTTCAGCAACATTAGCGGTAGATAATCGTTTTGATCATTTTGCACAGCATTTAGGTCTGCAAAGTGCTAAGCAACTCATGCTCGATAGTCCTTTTGATTATCAGAGTCAATCGCAGCTTGTGGTTCCACGTTATTTACCTCAGGCGAATGATAAAAATCGCGCATCAAAACTTGCTGAGCTTGCACAACCGCTGATTAAAGCCAGTAAAGGTGCATGCTTTATGCTTTTTACCAGTTATCGTGTTATGCATCAGGTTGCTGAATTTTTGGCTGAAAGTATTGATAATCCTTTATTGGTGCAAGGAAAAATGGCCAAGCGAAAACTGCTTGAGCAATTTGTTGAACAAGATAGTGCAGTATTACTTGCGACAGCAAGCTTCTGGGAAGGGGTTGATGTTCGAGGTGATAAACTTACTTGTGTGATTATTGATAAATTGCCTTTTGCTTCACCGGACGATCCTTTGTTACAGGCTCGATGCGAAGATGCGAGACGTCAAGGTGGGGAGCCTTTTAGTCAAATTCAATTACCTCAGGCTGTCATCGCGTTAAAGCAAGGAGTAGGGCGACTTATTCGAGATGTGAGTGATCGTGGTGTGTTAGTTATTTGTGATGATAGACTGGTGAATAAACCTTATGGTGCAACGTTTTTAAAGAGTTTGCCAGATATGAAACGTAGTCGAGATATTAATAAAGCCGCAAAATTTTTGGAAACATTGTCTTAAACCAGTTGAACTAAGTAGGTGATCATGTTCAAGTGATCTGGGTATAGATATAAAAACGAGTGCTTATAGCACTCGTTTTTGATTTTACAAATTTATAAAAGTTTTGATTGATAGGTTAGTAGTTTGGCTACGCACCATTGAAAAGCATACTAGCGAGAAATATCCACCATCAAATCATCTGCTATTTGCTCTAATGCACTGATAAGGTGGTCAACTGATGTCTCATCAATAGCAATTTGCACTTTTGCTTTAAAAATGTCCTGACCACTGTAAGCCGCACTATCTTTTGTGCTTACTAGTTTAATCAAGTTACCATTTTCATGATGAATGACAGAAGATACTTCTTGTACAATGCCAGCTCTATCATTAGCAGTAATCTCTAGTACTAGATTACTAACAACGTCAGGCAAGTTAGGCTCAGCCACTTCAATTTGACAACTCAAACCATTAATTGCTTTTAATTCATTTTTTAAACTATCTGTTTTTTCACTTGCCACTGCTATTTCAATAACACCAGCGAAAAAACCTGATAAATGATGCAAACTACTGACTTGCCAGTTGCCTTCATGCTTGGAAATAATTTTAGATAACGTTTCTACTAGGCCTGTTTTATCAGGGCCAATACAAGAGATAATTAGATGATTCATTACGACTCCTAAGAAGGTTTGGGTAAAAAAAGTGTAAACTTCACTAAATCAAAACTAAACTAGAAAACTAGTTTAATCAATGCTTTAATTGTAATTTACACGTGATAATTGACTTAGTTCTTTATTAAGTTGTTCATTATTGCCTAGATTGAGTTCCACCAATCGGCGTAAATGGGTGACACTATCTATATCAATAGCATTACACTGCAAACCTGTTTCATTTGCTTTTTCATGAACAACAGTAATGTTCATATTCACTTCTGACTCATCGTCCGATAATAAAAAGTGCAAAGTACCTTGTTTACCTTTTAGTGACTGTTCGCTTTCTATTACGGTAATTAAGGCACCGTTTAGTGATATATCATGGATGGATACATGGTATATGTTTTTTTCAATTTCTATCTCTGCTTTTATTGAAAATAAAATTCGAGTAAATTGCCGTCTATTTTCCATGTCTTTTGTCCAATTCGACTAATAACCCTTACGATTGCCTAGCTTCAGCATAGCCCTCTTTTATTGAAAAGTAAAAAACTATCTGGCACAAAAAAGCCAATTAAAATCAAAATTTTAACTGGCTTTTAACGGCAAATTCAACCACAAATCACAGCAAAATTACTAACATAGTAGCAACGGCTGTTTTAATTTAGTGTTTAGCCTATTTTTTTGTATTTAATTCTGTGTGGTTCTGTTGCCGCAGGCCCTAAAGTTTTCTTCAACCATGCTTCATAATCAGTAAAGTTACCTTCAAAGAAGTTGATTTGACCTTCATCACGGTAATCTAGGATATGAGTAGCAATGCGATCTAAGAACCAACGGTCATGTGAGATAACCATGGCACACCCAGGGAATTCTAATATCGCTTCTTCAAGTGCACGTAAGGTCTCAACATCTAAATCGTTGGTTGGTTCATCAAGTAGTAATACGTTACCACCGGTTTGCACTAACTTAGCTAAATGCACACGGTTACGTTCACCACCAGATAACTCACCAATGATCTTTTGTTGATCGTTACCTTTAAAGTTAAAGCGTGAACAATAAGCACGACTTGGAATTTCAAAGTTACCAATTTGCAAAATGTCATGGCCTTGAGAAATTTCTTGGTAAACCGTTTTACTGTTGTCCATGTCATCACGGAACTGATCAACACTAGCAAGTTTAACAGTTTCACCCAGCTCAACATTACCTGAATCAGGTTGTTCAGCGCCCGACATCATTTTAAATAGTGTTGATTTACCTGCGCCGTTAGGCCCGATAATACCGACGATTGCGCCTTTAGGCACGCTAAAGCTTAAGTTATCAATTAACATTCTATCGCCAAATGATTTAGTTAAGTTATTCACGTCTAATACTTTGTCACCTAGGCGAGGCCCTGGTGGAATGTAAAGTTCGTTAGTTTCATTACGCTTTTGATGATCTTGGCTGCTAAGCTCTTCAAAACGTGCCATACGGGCTTTGCTTTTTGATTGACGCGCTTTAGGGTTTGAACGTACCCATTCTAGCTCTTGTTTAATGGTTTTTTGCAATGCGCTTTCAGTTTTACCTTCACGCTCTAGACGGGCATCTTTTTGCTCTAACCATGAAGAATAGTTACCTTCATAAGGAATACCGTGTCCTCTATCAAGCTCTAGTATCCAACCAGCAACATTATCTAAGAAATATCTATCATGGGTGATTGCTACCACAGTACCTGCATAATCATGTAAGAAGCGCTCTAACCAGGCAACAGATTCAGCATCTAAATGGTTAGTTGGTTCGTCCAGTAATAACATATCTGGTTTTTCAAGCAACAAGCGACAAAGTGCAACACGACGACGTTCACCACCACTTAGTACGGCAATTTTTTGATCCCATTCTGGTAAACGTAATGCATCAGCAGCACGTTCCAATACGTTATCAATATTATGGCCATCGTTAGCGTTGATTATATCTTCTAACTCGCCTTGCTCTTTAGCTAACTTATCAAAATCAGCATCTTCTTCAGCATACTCATTATAAACTTGGTCTAAACGTGCCATGGCACTTTTAACTTCTACAACGGCTTCTTCAACAGCTTCGCGCACTGTTTGATTTTCATCAAGCTGTGGCTCTTGTGGTAAATAACCAATCTTAGTACCGGCTAAAGCAACGGCATCACCTTCAAACTCTTTATCAACACCCGCCATAATGCGAAGTAGGGTAGATTTACCTGAGCCATTCAAACCTAAAACACCAATTTTTGCGCCAGGAAAAAATGAAAGAGATATATCTTTTAAAATAGTACGCTTTGGTGGAACTACTTTAGAAACGCGATTCATCGACATGATGAATTTATCGGGTAGTGGCTGAGCCATGTAGATACCTTTTTATTTGGAGGGAAATTATAATGGCGATATTTTAGGTTAAAGAGGCGGGGCAAGCAAATGTGATTGAAGCGATTTCAACTTTTCCTACAATAAGCACCTCTAACTAAGCTAATATTGAGACGTTAGTACTTTACGATGAAAAATATTTAAATTGTGAGTGGTTAAATAATATTTTTAATGAAGATGACAACTGAAACGATACAATTTATTATAATAATTTCAACCATTAAATCTAGATGTTGAGTTTCAATGAAAAACCCTCTGTTAATTATATTTTTACTACTTTCTTTTACTGCTCACTCTAACGCAGATGGTCTCAACGTGGTAACAGAAGACTGGCCGCCGTTTATTTTAAAGGGTCAGGAAGTATCAGGAATAGTTACCAAAAATATAAGAGAAATACTGGGGTACACAGATATTGAATACTCTATAGATGTCTACCCTTGGGCGAGAAGTTTTCATCTGGCAACAACCAATCCAAATGTACTTATTTATTCTATTTATAGAACGAAACAACGAGAGGCTAAATTTCATTGGTTTTGTCCAATCTACAAGTCCACTCCAATTCACGCATACAAACTCGCATCAAATAAAATCAATATAGATTCTTTAGAGGCATTAAAAACAAGCGTGGTAGGTATCATGCGTGGAGATAACAGCCACAACTACTTCTTGAAAAATGGATTTGAGGAGGGAGTTAATATAGATTTATCTTCTAATGAAGAAACAAACCTTAAAAAGTTAATCAAAGGGCGAGTTGATGTCGTTATACAATCCCAAGAATCACTTAACTATCGTTTAGCGTTACTGGGAGCTGAAGGTTTGAACCTTATGCCAGGATTAGAAATATCAAAGGGTGCAAGTGCTGAGCACTGCATGGCACTTAGCCTTAATACTAAAGATGAAACCGTTGTTAAAATGAGAAAAGGATTTGAAGAATGGCAAAAATATCAACAATGATATTGCTGTTTTACTCATGTTCTATAGAGCTAAAGAAAGAACTTTACCTAATTCATTCAGTTCCTCTGATAGCGAATATTAGCGCTAAAAAAGAGTGTTCTGGTTAGACTGAAAGACACCTGTGTTATAAACTTTCTGTGAAAGGTTGTTTACTATTACTTCTCTTTACATCTAAGTTACGATTTTCAACAGTTTCCAAATTCTGTCGATATATACTACTTGCTAATATGAGTACCTAGCTACTGTCTAAGTACTGTCTCTTATACACATCTCCGAGCCCACGAGACCGTACTAGATCTCGT
>CAJXRC010000114.1 GCA_913058405.1 uncultured Colwellia sp.
GCTAAAGCTACTGGCCTTCCATTAAAACCGTCAACGTATCTTAGGACGGGACATATAGATAAAATGTTATTTTATCGGTTTGTAAAATAACTACTTGGGATTGTATCGTCCTTGGCTGAGGATACTGTGTGGATCTAAGCTACTTTTTATTTTGTTAACTGTTTGCCAAAAATCAGTGTCCTTATTAAGCAACCACTGTTGTTGATCTATGTTAAGTCGGTAGGGAACAAAACCCTTTTTTAAACCTTCGGTTACCAGAGCCTTTAAGCAATTATGAGCATCGGTGACTGCCTGAGGGTTACTTAAGTCGAAAACGATAGGAATTGTACTGTCAACGCAGTCGTGTTTTAGATTGGTAAAGGTAATAAATGGTTCGATATTATATTTGGGACAAGTTTCTCTAACAAACTCGACAAACTCTCGCATTTTCTTTGCTTTCATCGTGACTAATGGCGCATACCAAAGTAAGCCGCAGCCATCCTTTCCTGGAGATAATTCGTTTTTATCAAATCCTTCTGTTTCTGTATGACGCCAGTAAGCGAGCTTTAAGGCAACTTTATTTGGTTTGCCCAGCATAATCTCTTTGCCCTTATTAAATGAATCGAGTTGCTCTACTGCAACTGATAAAGGCGGCACTTTATTAACTAAGAATGATGGAATGTATTTGATCACTTTATTGGCAACAACGATTATCAGGCTATTTGAATATATTCGTTTACAAGGCAGTTGTTTAAAAATACGATTAATTTCTTTTTTTACTGCTTTGACCACGCCTACACTACCGTAGATACTACCGACTATGGTCCAGTTAGGCGCTTGTAATTGTTTAGCTAATTTTGCAATATCTTGGTTTTCCATTACCTCATGAGCATCATTGCCCTTGGGGTTCTTGGCAAACATTGATAACAGTCGGCGTTGATCCATTAAGTTAATTGAGCCGACAATGCCTTCATAATCTTGTAATACTTGTCGAATTAATGGAACTGCTTGTTCAAGCAGTTCATCATCATTCATCTGGATAAAAAAGGAAGTGAAATCAGCTTTCTTTTTGGCTAACCTAATTGTTATTTGACTTACTATGCCAAGGTTAGACTGGGTGAATAGTCCCTCCAAATATGGACCAAGTCCCCACTTAAACGTTTTATCAACACACTTATCATCGCTGGCATCCAACTCATTTACTGCTGACTGATAAGGAGTACCGTTGGCCCAATAACCTTGAATACTGTTGACGGCTGCAAAATGGTCGGTATAGGGGGTTATACCGTAACCGCGTTCTAAGGCGTTGGCCAGAATAGAGCAATCTGGTCCTGCGCCTGTGACAGGTACCATATAGTCATGATTATGTAGCTGTAAATAATCGCACAGTTGCTGTTGTGTAACACCGGGCTCAATTGTCACCAAACCTAGTTCACTGTCAAAATGTTTTATATCGGTTAACAAGCCTAAATCCAATAGGATAATGTTTTTAGTTGTGCCTGCAGGTTGGCTCGTTCCATAACCCCAATTATTGCCTGTGCTAATAGGGTAAAGAGAAAAAGCTAGTTCTTCATCTGTGGCACAGTGATTGGCTAAATCAAGTAATGCTTTGATTTCATGAGACTGGGTGATTCTGATAATGGCCAATATTTTTCTTTGCTTTTTCTCAAAATAGCTTAAACCTTCAGTGCCAAGCAAAAAGCGGGAAAGTTGCTGAGGATCAAATGATAAACTCGAATCAGTGGCTAATAAATTTTCAATAAGGGAAGTTAGTTTTTGTGACATAAAGAGTACTTAGCGGCTATCCGGTGTAATGTTTTAGGCTAAATCTAATTGATTTAGTTGTGAGCCAATATCTTTCTCGATGGTGCTGTAAAGACTTTTATAACCTGGAGAGAGGTTTTTCATAAATATTTCAGGATTA
This sequence comes from uncultured Colwellia sp., assembly GCA_913058405.1. Lineage (GTDB taxonomy): Bacteria > Pseudomonadota > Gammaproteobacteria > Enterobacterales > Alteromonadaceae > Colwellia. Next base: position 1,904 of record CAJXRC010000114.1, read on the forward strand.
ATATAATAAGGCGCTCGAATGCCATGATAATCAATAGGATCCCCAAGTTGCTGAAAATTAATACCAATAAATTTCATGCTGCGGGCAAGTCTTGGTTCCATCATGACATACACGTGGCGAATACCGGTATTCATACACATAGTGGCTGCTGTCATGTATAAGCCAATAGCGATAAAAGGAAAGCAACGTAATTCGGTTTCTGAATAACTAACTTCACTGATGACCCCTGTACTGGATCCTTTATATTTATCGGCTTTACGACGGCGAAAATCAGATTTAACCGCTAAGCGTGATATTTCGGCTATTTCGTCACGATTAAAGTGTTCAGGGCTCAGATCTTTGTTCGTGATCGACGCCATGCAATACTTTTCAATTGGGAGTAATTCATCTGGACCGCTTGAAGTCACTAAGCGGACACAGCTAGTAAATGTTCCTGACGGTTTATGCTTGATTAAAGAAAAAATTGATTGCTGATCGAATTCATCCACTTCTTGACCATTGTCTCTAACATCTTCAAAAGCGAGTTCTTCACAGTAAACATTATGACGAATTTTAAAGGCTTCTTCTTTTAAAACTTGATTGTGGGCAACACATGGCTGTAAAAATTGGGTGAAATGATCTGAAATGCTATGCGCTTCTCTATTTGCCTTAGCTGAGACAATTCTTTTGGTGATCTCACCAATAACAGGTGTGTTTAATAATCGTTTGTTCCAGTTCATTATTTATTCCATGGTGAAATTGTAAATAACTATGCTAATTTCAGTATAGTCGCTAAGGCAACGTATCTGTAATTATGCGAAGATAAAATTTAAAGTAATAGCTCACTTACTTGAGGCTGACTAAGAAAATCCTTTGGGCTGGCTGAAGCGCCATAAGCACCCGATTGAAAAATAACAACATAATCACCCATAGTCGCTTCAGGTAACATGACTTTATCTGCCAATATATCAAGCGGGGTACATAAGGGACCAACGATGTTCACTAGCTCTTGAACATCTCCTTTGAGCTTGTTTCCTATTACTACAGGGTAGTTTTTTCGAATTACCTGACCGAAATTACCTGAATTAGCAAGATGATGATGTAAACCGCCATCACACACTAAATAGTTAGTACCACGCGAAACCTTTTTATCAATGACTTTGCTAACGTAAATGCCAGCTTCAGCCACAAGATATCGACCCAACTCTAAGATTAACTCTAAACCCGTAACTAATGTTTTATGCTTTTTCAAAAGTATTTGTAGGCTATTAGCTATTGCTTCTATATCTAGTGACGCTTCATTGGCAAAGTAAGGAACACCAAAACCTCCACCAATATTGAGATAGTCAATTTTGCTTTTAGTGATTTCGCTAACTAGTGCAACCAATTCTTCTGCTAGCATAAAGGTTTGCTGTTGTGCGGAGATAATGGCTTCGGCATTGAGGTTTTGTGAACCAGCAAAAATATGAAAACCGCGTAGATTGATTTGTGATAAATTAAGGTTAGTTAGAATTTCAGCTACTTGCTCTTCATCGATACCAAAAGGCTTTGAGCCTCCTGACATTTTCATGCCCGAAGATTTAAGTTCAAATTTAGGGTTTATTCTAAGAGCAATATTTGCTTTAAGTGATAGTTGATTGGCCGCAAGCTCTACTCTCGCTATTTCACCAGCAGACTCAACATGTAAAGTTACACCTGCGATAATCGCCGCTTCAATATCTTCAGCTGTTTTCCCTGGCCCAGCAAAGCTAATTTTCTCCGCTGGCATGCCTGTTTGCATTGCCAATAACATTTCTTTTTTTGAAGCAACATCAAACCCTGATACTTGAGTTGTCATGAGCTGTACTAAACTAGGCAAGGGGTTGGCTTTAATAGCGTAATGTAGTGAGATTTCACTTGGTAAGGTATTTGTTAGCTGCTTAACTCTATTGATAATAAGTTGGCGGTCATAGACATAAAACGGCGTACCTGAAACGAGTTTTTCGATGTGGTTCAATGGATGATTACCAACGATAAGTTCACTACTCGAAGAAGAATAATCTTTGAGTGATGTTGCTAAGTTCTTCGTTGATAGATTCATAATTTTGTCCGTTATGTTCAATTAAATGAGATTGTTTTTTTATGATTTACTGTTAATAATTGTATATCAACTTTACCATTGGCATTGCGAGGAAGTTCAGATAAAAAAACAACTTCTTTTGGTAACATGTAGTTAGGTAAGTTTAATTGACAATGTTTCATGATGCTTTTTGTTACTGACGGTTGATCATTGTTTGTGGTTACTATTGCCGCAATGATAGCTTGACCAAGTTCAGCAGAGGGACTCGCGATTATTGCTGCTTCAGTAATTTCAGGCAGTTGTAATAGTATAGCCTCTAACTCAGTAGGGCTCACTCGATAGCCAGATGTCTTGATCATGGCATCTTTTCTTGAAACAAAGTAGAGAAAACCGTTACTGTCGCGTTTTACATAATCACCTGAAAATACAGCGAGATCGTTATTTTTAACATTAAGTGCCTGGTTAGGTGTCTTTTTGAATCGTTCTTCTGTCGCTGTCTTATTTTTCCAATAGCCCAAACCGACCAATGGGCCGATATGAACCAACTCACCGACTTCATCGTCATCACAAGTACTTCCATTTTCTCGCAGTACAAGGATTTCAGCGTTAGGTATCGCTTTTCCCATTGAGTTAGGCTTATTTCGTATCTCTGATGGAGGTAAAAAAGTAGAACGAAAAGCTTCAGTTAACCCATACATAAGATAAGGTTTAGCTTGCGGCATATTTTCTTGCAATGCTGCAAGTATCTTTAAGGGCAATACACCGCCTGAATTGGTGAAATATCTGATAGATTGTGCGGCGTTTATTGGCCAAGTTATTTTGGTTAATTGCACCCACAGAGGAGGCACCGCGGCTAAGCCTGTAATCTTATAGGTAGCAATAGCTTTTATTACATCGCTGGCTAATAAATAATCGAGTAATACGCATTTCCCTCCCACCAAGAAGCAGCTGGTTAATTGGTTTAGACCATAATCAAAACTTAGTGGTAATACCGCAAGAATATTGTCTTTGGCCTTGAGTTCTAAATACTGACTAACAGACTTTGCGCCAAGTACAATATTAGTATGACTGAGCATAATACCTTTAGGTTGGCCGGTACTGCCTGAAGTATACAAAATGGCAGCAAGATCATCGGGAGATAATGAGCATTGCAAGTTAACCTGAGTTTGTTTGGCAGAGATAAAAGACTGCCAACTTAGAAGGTTAAGTGATTTAGAAAAGACCATTCTTTCTAGTTCTTGCTCATTAGCATCAATGACAATAATCGTTTTTAACTCTGAGAAGTTATCTAGTAGTGAAGCGAGTGCAGTCAGTCTTGCGCGATTGGTAACTAATAATGTTATCTGACAATCGTTAGCGATATAGCTAACTTGTTGGGCTTTCAATACAGGATTGATGGGGACGAAAATAGCACCTACTAAAGAGCAGGCAAACATACTTTCAACATTTTCTTGGTTTTTTGCTAAATAAATACCAATGCGATCGCCATTTTTAATGTCGAGTGATGCATAACCTTGCGCTACTTTAGTTATCCCTTCATTAAGTTGAGCATAGCTTAAACTAATGTTTTTAACTTGTAGCGCAATTGCTTCGGGAGAGCGTTGTACATTGTGGCTTATAAGCTCGTGAACCAAGGTAGTCATTTATCATCCTGAAAATTAATATGAGGTACTTCTTAGCAAGGCTATTATGACTGTGAAAGCATTACATAGGCAAGTGCGAGATAGAATAAATGCTTATAATTTAATGAGCTATATCATTAGTTTCCATGTTAATCTTGATTGGAATAGTTTCTGTAGAAATATGAAGCCTAATTTTATACTAGTCATATTTCTTTCTTTGGTCACTTTAAAGTTATCCACTGGATATTAATCTATATTTATTACGTTAGTGTTATTGCAAAGTTTCTTGATGTTATATTGGTGAAAAGTCTTGTATGCCAACTATAATATTAAAACATTTTGCAGGAAGCATGGTTTAATTATTGCTAAGTGATCAATTAATTAGTCTGATTACTATAAGATAGTATTTGCTCACGATAACAACTACAGCTTACTTCACTTAGGAAAAACTATGCCTATACATATCCCTTTACTATTTATTCTCGCTTCAATATTTATGCCTTACGCGCAAGCGGATTTTGTTGACGTTGTTGCTAAAATTAAACCATCGGTTGTTGGTATTGGAATTCATACCCCTACGAGTCGCCCACAAAATATTTTACGTGGCACTGGCTTTGTTATCGGTGATGGTCGTTACATTGTGACGAACGACCATGTATTACCGACCTTATTAGATGAAAGCTTATTACAAAAAATGGCCGTTTTTGTTGGCTCTGGTAAAAATGCTAAAGTTAGAGAGGCTGAAATTGTTGCAACATCAAATTTATATGATCTGGCTATTTTAAAAATATCTGGACCTGCTTTACCCGCGATGAATCTAGCTAATGAAGATTTATACGCAGATGGTAGCTTTATCGCTTTTACCGGTTTTCCTATTGGTGGTGTGTTGGGGTTATATCCAGTAACACATCGAGGAATGATAGCCAGTATTACTCCTACTGTTGTCCCTGCGGCTACTGCGGGACAAATAAATTTAAAAATGCTTAAACGAATGAGAAACCCTTATCTGGTTTACCAACTTGATGCTACGGCTTACCCAGGAAATAGCGGTAGTGCTATGTATGATATGAAAACTGGCAAAGTGGTTGGGATCATCAATAAAGTTTTTGTACAGGCAACGAAAGAGGCGGTTATTAGTAATCCTAGTGGCATTACCTATGCGATACCTGTTAAGTATTTGCATCAAGTTTTGCGAGAAAACAACATCAAAATTTAATCGGTTTACTGTAAGTGGCTATTGAACTTTCGTGGTTAAATTTTGTTCGTGTTCTTTAAAGGGATTAAAGCGCTCTTAGCTGAATCTTTAGCACAGTATTTATAGGTGATTTCCACGTCGTTATCATCTTTTTATATGAAGCGACATGGATGTAGCTTATTAGATAGTGCAGAAGCATATTATCCGGAACAACCAATTATAAAGGTTCAGCCTTAATAAATACCTAACAAATCTAGGAAAAAATCTCTAAAGGTCAACAGACCCAAGATTATTCACTTTAATTCTGATGAAATTAGAGAAATAACTGATGATCTTTCTTAGCCAAAACCTTACTCAGTAACCCTAGGTTTAATGATTGTACTGCTCGATGTTTGATATAAATGTGATAGCGGAACTAATTCAATTCCATGAGATTTTAATGTAGGAATAAGCTTGTTTAATGTTGCCACGGTTTCAGGGTGGGGGTGGGCAATAGCAATCGCTGTTTGATGTTTTTGCGCGAAGTTAATGAGTTGCTTAAATTGCTGACTAATATACTGGTCTGTTAATTCGTTATCTAAAAATATATGTCTAGCTTTAACGGGAACGCCGTAGTCTATAGCTGCCTGTTGTGCTTTTGAATTTGGGCTGGTTTTACTGTCTAAAAAAAGTAAATTGTTCTGTTTTAAAAACGTCATGGTCCAAGCCATGGGTTGGTATAATTGTGTGAGATAGCTTCCCATATGGTTATTAATGCCAATAGCAAACGGAATCTCAGCGAAGGACTTAGTCAGGCTTAATTTAAATGCTTGCTCGTCCATATTACTGGTTAGCGCACCAGGACCTAATTTTTTTCTGTTTTCAGACTCCATTGGCACATGAATTAGTACATCATGGTTAGTGCTATTTGCTTTTAGTGCCAGTTTTTTACCGTAAGTGGTATGAGGCAGAACAGCATAAGTAATTGCCCCTGGCAATGTTAACGCTTGTTTATCGGTGTAACGATAGCCCATATCATCGATGACAATTGCTACTTGGCTCGTTTGAGCAATACTTTGAACACTAACGATAGCCCAAATCAATAAAAAATAGCGTTTAGATATTATGTTAAGAAGAGTTTTTAGCACAGGATAATATTTGTCTTTTTAATTATTATAATAAGAAAGCGTAGCAGTAATTTAGTTAAAAAATATAAAGTGTTAGCGCAATGATGTAAATAAGTGACCCATGTTAATATTATTTATAACAAACTATGTTTATCAGTTTTCTTTATTAGCGGTGTAATAATTATCGACACCACAGTTTAGGGTTGAGTGCCTTACCTTGATGGCGGATTTCAAAATAAAGACCTGATTGCTCCAAACCGCCACTTTGACCAATCAAGGCAATAGGCTCTCCAGTTTCTACACGATCGCCTACAGATTTTAATAAGGTTTGGTTATGAGCGTACAGGCTCATATAGCCATTGCCGTGATCAATTACCGTCAGTAAACCGTAGCCTTTAAGCCAATCTGAAAATAATACCTTACCATTATGAATCGTTTGTACTTGTCGGCTAATTGGTGCACTAATTAATACTCCCTTCCATTTAAGGTAGCCTTGTTTACGAGTCCCGAAACTATGCAATATACGCCCTTTAACAGGCCAGGATAATTTTCGTTTTAACTTACTCAACCCTGTTAAATCAATCTCTGCTCGGATAAGTGCAGCTAGCTTAGTTAAAGCTTGGTTTAAATTGTTCTCTTCTGCTTTGAGTTTATTCAACTGTTGTTGGCTAGATAGTAATTTACGTCCTAATTTTTTTAAGGTTTTGCTTCGTTGTGTTTTACTTTGACGAAATTTAGCATCTTGCTGTAATTGCTCATCTTTAAGTTTTTGTAAATGTTCAATTTGTGTTTGATGCTCAGTGCTTACTTCTAGTAACTGCGCTATGGTCACTTGAAAATTATCAATCTCTTTTGTTCTTGCTTGATTTAAATATTGATAATAACTGATGGTACGTTGAATTTTTTCACTTTGATCTTGATTTAGCAGTAATTTGAGGTAATCGTGTTGACCGGTTGTATAGGCCGCTCTGAGTTGTTGTGCTAATAAACGTTCTTGTCTTTTTTTAGCAATAGTAAGCTGTTGTTTCTTTAATGCTAAAGCAGTAATTTTCTCTTGAGTTGTTGCTAAATCTGTTTCTATTTTATTGATCGCTTTAGCTACTTTTGCAATAGCTAAATCATCATTTTTTAATTGTTGCTCTAAACTGCTACGCTGTTTATTTGCGTCAAAAATATTCGACTCTTGTTGCGCAATAGCCTTCTGGACATCACTGAGTTTTGCGCGATTCTTTTTTTGCGCACTTTCATTGCGGTCACTTTGTTCAGCTTGCAAGGGGAAAGCAAGTAAAAAACTTAGTATTACGATGATTGCTGTCGCTATTTGTGAAAGGCGCTTATTTGCTAAATACGTGTGGATAAACAATCTCATAATTGGTGATGGAAATAAATCAAAGCCAATGTATCACTTATACCCAAGCGACTTCAAGATAGTGTATCAGGACGTTTGAGCAAATTATAACCAATGCGTTATCTAATACGTTTCTAATGTCAGCTGATTTCTATATTTTGAGGGCATTTGTGTATAAATATATGCCCCTCAATAAGTGCATCTCTTGTGGGGGCATAATTATAGTTGACTAATCTACTATCAATTAATTTACTATTACTTAGTTTATTATCACTCGGTTAACTGCATTAGTACTGAACCAGTCATCTCTTGAGGTTGCTCCATTCCCATTAAATGCAATACGCTTGGCGAAATGTCGCTCAAGGTGCCAGAGGTTGCTGGCGAGGCATTTCGGCCAACATAAATAAGTGGAACTGGTTCGCAGGTATGAGCAGTATGAGCTTGTCCTGATACTGTATCTTGCATCTGTTCAGCATTTCCATGATCAGCAGTAATTAAACACTCACCACCGTTAGCTTGTGCGGCTTTAACAACACGACCTACACAGGTATCCACTGCTTCACAGGCTTTTACTGCGGCATCAAAACTACCTGTGTGCCCAACCATGTCACCATTTGGATAATTACACACAATAAAGTCATACTTACCACTCTCAATAGCCGCTACAAGTTTATCGGTCAGTAGCGTTGAATTCATTTCAGGCTGTAAATCATAGGTCGCAACATCAGGAGAGGGGACTAATATACGTTCTTCGCCAGCGAACATGTCTTCTTTGCCACCACTGAAGAAAAAAGTAACGTGGGCATATTTTTCTGTCTCAGAAATACGCAGCTGAGTTTTATTATGTTTAGCTAACCATTCACCCATAACATTAATGAGTGGTGTTGGAGCAAAGGCTGAAGGAGCTGCAATATCAGCTGAATATTGTGTTAGCATCACAAAATTGCTTATTGCCGGAATGCGCTTTCTCTCAAAACCATCAAAGTTACTTTCGGTAAAACAACGACTAAATTGACGCGCTCTATCTGCTCTGAAGTTCATAAAAATTAATGCGTCACCATCATTTACCTGAATGGCTTTACCTGCGGAGTTTGTTATCGCACTAGCGCCAACAAACTCATCATTTTCATCACGCTCATAAGCTGCTGCAAGAGCATCTATAGCATTGTTATATTGGTGTAAACCTTCGCCATTAACCATCAAGTTATAAGCAGCTTCAACACGTTCCCAGCGCTGATCTCTGTCCATCGCATAATATCGACCAATAACTGAAGCTATTTGGCCTTCGCCAGTATCTGCTTCAGTAAATAACTCTGAAAACTTTTGCTGGGCCTTTTCTAACGACGCTTGTGCGCTACGTGGTGGGGTATCTCGACCATCTAAAAATGCATGTAAATAAACCTTCTGAGCACCACGTGTTTTGGCTAATTCCATCATGGCAAATATATGTTCTTCGTGACTATGGACACCGCCGGGAGAAAGTAAACCGAATATATGCACAGCATTATTGCTTGTTACAGCGGTATCAACTGCTTGGCAAAGTGTTTGGTTTTCAACAAATTCACCGTCGCTGATTGCTTTAGTGATACGGGTGAAGTCTTGATATACCACACGGCCTGCACCTAAATTTACGTGGCCCACTTCAGAATTACCCATTTGTCCTTCAGGTAACCCCACGGCCATGCCTGAAGTGTCAATCAGCATATTGGGGTAATTGGCTTTTAAATCATCTAATACTGGCGTATTTGCTTGATGAATAGCGTTTGAGCTTGTTTCTTCTCTGTATCCCCAACCATCTAGAATCATCAGTACCGTTGATTTCTTATTCGCCATTATGTTCCCCGTTAAATTTAGTGTCTTATGTGTATACCAAGTCTATTAAGTTATTTCCCACTCAGCGAGAATTAAGAGGCAAGGCATTGATTGATGATAAGGGTTATTCCCTTATCAAAATTAATAGCGCTGCAAATAATACTTTTAAGCTCACCCTTCGGAAGCTCATTAGTAAACTGATAACAGCACAAAATTAATGAAATATAGAATAACTATATTTAACCAATTTTGCTCGTTCTAAGTTCACTAATATAACTCTGAGTTGGGAATGAATTTAATAGAATTGGTATTGTTATGAGCAAGTATTGTACACCCTCAGATTGTGTTATTCACTAAGGATTTAACATAGAAATGTTCCACACAGGGTTACTAAGTTCAAGCTCGCGGTATATGCTCGCAATTCTAAGTGATTTGCGTATAATGTGCCGATTCGAAATTTGATAAAAACGAGCTTTATTTATGGAACAATTAATTAGTTTTGCAAGCGATAATGGCATGCTTAGCGCGGTTTGGGTTGCCTTAGTGGTAATGATCATCGTTACAACAGTTAAAATGCAAATGTCACCGATTAAACAAATCAGTACTCAAGATTTAACTTTTTTGATGAACAAGGAAGAAGGTATTGCGCTTGATATCCGAAAAGAAAAAGAATTTAAAGCAGGGCATATCCTTGATGCAATCAGCCTACCAAGTGAAAAAATTAACAAAAATGACTTTACTAGTCTTGAAAAATATAAAGACAAGCCCATCATAGTAGTATGTGCTGCAGGTATGAGTGCTGTGCAAATTGCTAATGATTTATACAAAGGTGGTTTCACTCGAGCTAGCGTACTTAAAGGTGGCATGAATAGCTGGACTAGTGCAGGTTTACCTGTAGCTAAATAGCATATTTACTGCATTTTCGCTATCCACAAAATAGAAAGTAAAGAGTGATTAAAATGGCAAAAGTTGAAATATATACCAAAGAATATTGTCCTTATTGTACTCATGCTGTTGCCTTATTAAAGAGCAAGCAGACGGAATACAATGAAATTAAAATTGATGGTGATATGGAAATGCGTAGCACCATGATTGAACGTAGTAATGGTGGCTATACAGTGCCACAAATCTTTATTAACAATGTTCATATTGGCGGTTGCGATCAATTAGTCGCTTTAGAAAGAAATACTCAGTTAGATGCGCTTTTAGACGCAAAATAATAAATTCAATTAGAAAAAATATAATAAAGGAGCCACTCATGGCTGAAGAAAATCAAGTAGAGAACAGTGAAGCAGCACAACAATCTCCAGAATTCGCCATTCAACGTATTTACACTAAAGATGTTTCTTTTGAAACGCCTAATTCTCCAGCAGTATTTCAACTAGATTGGAAACCTGAAATCCAATTAGATCTTGATACACGTTCAACTAAGTTAGCTGACAATACTTATGAAGTTGTTTTATCAGTAACGGTTACTGCAACAGTTGAAGATAAAACTGCCTTTTTAGCTGAAGTACAGCAAGCGGGTATTTTTACTATTGGTAACTTACCTGAAGCACAATTAGCGCATACAATTGGTGCTTTCTGTCCAACTACATTGTTCCCATATGCTCGTGAAACAGTAGCAAGTTTAGTTAATCGTGGTTCTTTCCCACAATTTAACTTAACACCAGTGAACTTTGAAGGCTTATACGCTTCTTATGTACAACAACGTGCAACACAAGAGAACGTGGCACAAAGCAGCGAAACGCACTAGTTTATAGCAATACTCGAAAGTAACATTAGCTTAAAAATTAGGGTTATATATGTCTTTAGCTGCAAAAATTACTGTGTTAGGTGCAGGTTCTTATGGTACCGCTCTAGCAATTTGTTTAGCCAGAAATGGTCATAAAACCTTGTTATGGGGACGTGATGCAAATCATGTCACCGCAATGGCGCAAGATAGAGAAAACAATAAGTATCTTGCGGATTGTCCTTTTCCTGAAAATTTAGCACTAGAAGCTGATTTAGAAAAAGCAGTGCAAGCCAGTGATAATTTGTTGGTGGTAGTACCGAGCCATGCTTTTGCTGATATGTTAAAGCAAATTAAACCTATGTTAACCGACAATGCAAAAATTGCTTGGGCTACTAAGGGCTTAGATCCGCAAACAGGTGATTTATTGCAAAACGTTGCTAGAACTGTTCTCGGCGATAATGTGACGTTAGCTGTGTTATCTGGACCAACGTTTGCTAAAGAAATGGCTTCAGGCTTACCAACGGCCATTTCATTGTCTTCTGAAGATGATGAGTTTGTCGCAGAGTTATCTGACTTATTGCATTGCGAAAAACGCTTTCGCGTATACTCGAATAAAGACTTTATTGGCGTTCAGCTCGGTGGTGCAGTTAAAAATGTTATCGCTATTGCCGCAGGTATAGCTGATGGTATTGGTTTTGGTGCCAATGCTCGTACTGCATTAATCACTCGTGGATTAGCTGAAATGACCCGTTTAGGTTTAGCGCTTAATGCTGAGCCAGCTACTTTTATGGGGATGGCAGGTTTAGGTGATCTGGTACTAACTTGTACGGATAATCAATCGCGTAATCGCCGATTTGGTTTAGCGTTAGGTCAGGGCAATGAAGTTGAACAAGCAATAACTGATATCGGACAAGTCGTCGAAGGTTACCGAAACACTAAAGAAGTTTATATGCTTGCCCAACGACATAATGTTGAAATGCCTATTGTTGAGCAGGTCTATCAGGTACTTTATCGTGGAAAAGATGCTAAGTTAGCAGCCGCTGATTTACTTTCTCGTGATAAGAAGTTTGAATAACCTCTTCATATTGAAATCAATGCTTTAAAGTAATAACAAGTAAAATAACTGTAAATTAGGTAAAACTAGATTTACAGTTATTTTATGATTCTCATGGCATCATTTTATTATACAGCGTTCGGGAAACCGAGCTGACGCCATGCATCGTATACAATCACGGCCGTAGCATTTGATAGATTCATACTACGACTTTCTTTTAGCATTGGAATTCTAAGCTTATTTTCATCAGGGATTTGTGCTCGTACTTCCTCTGGCAAACCTCCAGTTTCTGAACCAAACAATAAATAATCACCAGCAGAAAAACTGATGTCACCATAAAAATTATCAGTTTTAGTGGTAATTGCTAATATACGCTTTGGTTGCTCTTTCTCAAAGAAAGCATCGAAGTTTGCATGGCGCTGTATAGCAGCAAATTCATGGTAATCCAATCCAGCACGACGTAGTTTTTTATCATCTAAATCAAAACCTAATGGCTCTATTAAATGCAAACGAAAGCCAGAGTTTGCGCATAAGCGAATTATGTTACCGGTATTGGGTGGGATTTGGGGTTGAAAAAGAACAACATCTAGCATAACAATCATCATGTAATAAAATTTTTGTTATTATAACTAACCTGCACTCCGCTTAATATATATTTATCCTGTCTCTTATACACATCTCCGAGCCCACGAGACCGTACTAGATCTCGT
>CAJXRC010000115.1 GCA_913058405.1 uncultured Colwellia sp.
CTTCTTCGTCGGCAGCGTCAGATGTGTATAAGAGACAGACATTACACTTAGAGAAACAACAGTGGGGTTGTTGTTCTCATGGTTTATTAACAAACTAAAACAGTTCCCTCAAACAGGATTAGACATACAACGGAGTTAACGCTTTTTTCGATGGAAAAATTCAACCAAGCAACTTTTTTATTCATAAACCAATATGCTGGACAAAATAACCTATTAGATCTTCTTTTAATAAGCGCAGCAGAAGCAATGCCATACCTTTTCATAGGTGTCTTGATTTACTTATATTTCAACGCCAATTTTGAAAAAAAAGGCGCTAGTATTAACGCTGGGCTTTCAGTATTACTAGGTATGTTAATTAGTTACGTTATATCGATTTTTTATCAGCACCCACGTCCCTTTGTAGAAAACTTAGGTACACAGCTTATTGAGCACGCTCCAGACTCTTCTTTTCCTTCGGACCATACAACCTTTATTTTCTCCATAGCAGTAATGCTATTGTTCAATAAAACCACCAGAGCTTTAGGTATGGTTTTATTCATACTCAGCCTGGTGAGTGGCTTATCTAGAGTATTTAGTGGTATACATTTCCCTCTCGATATTGCCGGCGCTATTTTAGTGGCAATATTTTCATCTACGATTGTTTTTTCATTTCGTAAAAAAAACAGTCAACTATTAAGTCTTTTGCTAGAAAAAAGTCCTTATGGGAAGTTAGATAAAGATACTAATAGTTAACTTTTTTATGCTTTGAACACCATATTTTATAACACTAAAATTATGGTATTTACTATGGTATTCACCTTAACCAGTTATAGAGAATCGATTTATTACTATCGCTTCTTTATAACTGGTTAAGGCAATTGTACCGGAGTTGTATAAACCCAATCTTTTCCTTTTACTGGGGTATGACAAGCGATACACGATTGATTTAAATCATTGCTATCGCCATAAGGTTTTTGTTCTTTACCTAACCAACGAGCCCATCCCCAACCAGTGCCATTCGCTTTGAATTTTTTACTATCCTTGTACATAAATTCAGCATGGATAAATTCTTCAGGGGCAATTGCTGTAGGCCAGTTTTTTTCGGTGGTTTGTTTCCAAACCAGTTTTCCTAATATCGTACCATCGGGCCACGGATTTGTTTGATTTGAGCGCGATGCTTTAATAGCAATATCATTACCTAAAATAATTCTCATGCTTTTGTTATCTGTTCTGTGAGAGGCTGAAATTACCCGCCAGTCTTTATATTTCTCGGGTAACGTTAAACCTTCTAGGTTTGGTTCTACCTGGCTTTTATTGTCAGAGGCAAAGGTTATTATAGGGAAAAGTGATAATGCAATGATAAGTAAATTTCTTGTTTTCATTCCAGTCGTTCCTTGAGTTAGCTATGGGTTAATCTTAGTAGCCTTAGAAGAACGATAATAGGTGATAATAATTTCATTTAAAATAATATTTTGGTTTGGCATTGATAGATTAATTATTTACTTTTTCACGTGTTATATTCAGTTAATCAGTTTGATTTTTTGTCAAATTAATATGTGTTGCTTTAACATTGGTATCGCCATTACCTTATTTATGAATAAATTTATCATACTTTAATGTTAGTTAATGACTTTCCTCTATGAAGTAAGCTACTAATAAAATGCACTTTTATTATTTTTAGGGCTGTTATTTTATCGCAACTTGAGTTAAATAATGAGAGTCTTGCGCAAATTACCAAACTAATACTTATTGTTTTATCATCGAGGTTAATTTCATTTTGATTATTTATGCTATTCATAATAAGCTGACTCTGCCTCAATATTTGGGCTAGGTTCTATGTTGTTTTTTTTATGTAATTATTGGTGATTAATACAGCACTTTATGGTGTTGTTAACTCCTAAATAGCAGCATATGTGATCAATATCGCTCTCGCATAAAGCGCGTTGGTTGCAACTAAAGGTAGGGCATCACAACCTCGGTTAACCGATAGGTGAAAGGCTTTACAAACAATTTTATGTGATGGGTGCTTACCCATACAGCCATTTAAACGGACAAGTTACGGTTGGTTTTTCTCTGTTCATTATTATAACCAACTGTTTTAGTGACTTGAGATGGATTTGATAGATAATCCAAACTCAAACCCGAAAATAAATAGTAAATACGAATTTAAACTTAACCATGGAAAGAAACGTAATGAAATTAGAATCAATAGCGTTACACGAAGGCTATAAATCAGAAGATACAACCAAAGCAGCTGCAGTTCCTATTTATCAAACAACGTCTTATACCTTTGATGATACTCAGCACGGCGCCGATTTATTTGATCTGAAAGTGCAGGGCAACATATACACACGTATCATGAACCCAACGACGGATGTATTGGAAAAACGTATTGCGGCAATGGAAGGTGGTATAGGTTCAGTTTGCGTTGCGTCAGGTATGGCTGCAATCACTTATGCTCTACAGTGTATTTGTGAAACGGGTGATAATATTGTTAGCACCAGTGAGCTTTATGGCGGTACGTATAACTTATTTGCCCATGCATTACCTAAGCAAGGTATTGAATCTCGCATGGTTAAGCACGATGATTTTGAAGGATTTGAGCAATCAATTGATGCAAAAACTAAAGCTATCTTTTGTGAGTCTATCGGAAACCCTGCTGGTAACGTAGTTGATATTACTCGTTTAGCTGACATTGCTCATAAACATGGTGTGCCGTTAATCGTAGATAATACCGTTGCAACGCCTTACTTGTGTCGTCCGTTTGAGTTAGGTGCTGATATTGTTGTACATTCACTGACTAAGTACATTGGTGGTCACGGAACGTCAATTGGTGGTGTCATCATTGATTCTGGTAAGTTCGACTGGGTAGCCAATAAAGAACGTTTCCCGGTATTAAATGAACCAGATCCTGCTTATCATGGCGTAGTATACACAGAAGCTTTAGGTGCTGCGGCATACATTGGTCGCTGTCGTGTAGGTCCGTTAAGAAATACTGGCGCTGCAATATCGCCAATGAACTCTTTTCAAATTCTACAAGGCCTTGAAACTCTCGGTTTACGCATGGATCGTCATTGTGAGAATGCAGAAAAGCTGGCTGCCTACCTTCAACAGCATGATAAAGTTGAGTGGGTTAACTATGCAGCACTTCCTGAAAGTCCTTATCGCGCAAACTGTGAAAAAATCACCTCTGGCAAAGCCTCTGGTATTTTAAGCTTCGGTATTGCTGGTGGCATTGAATCAGGGACTAAATTTATTGATGCGCTGCAAATGATTTTACGTTTAGTAAATATTGGTGATGCAAAATCGCTAGCTTGTCATCCAGCCTCTACTACCCATAGACAATTAAACGAGAAAGAACTTGCTGCTGCAGGTGTAAGCTCAGATTTGATCAGAATATCTGTAGGTATCGAGCACATTGACGATATCATTGCAGATGTTAGCCAAGCGCTAGATAAAGTATAATAACGAGCAATAATGACGCGTTAACCCGCGTCTTTATTGTACGTTTTACTCCTTTTTAATGATATTTAAAATCGTCTTTAATCAATGAACCTTATAGACAGGTATTTCGTAACTTCACTCATTATTTGGCTTGTTGCTACGATTGAATCTCTTGGTGGCCTTGCGGGTTACTGGTCTATTACGGGCAATGAACGTTTCAGTATTCTGTTTATCGAAAGCGCTATTCTTGTCGCTCTTTTTGCTAATTCTTATGCCATAAAAAACTGGGTATATCGTCATTCTTCAGAGTCATCGCATCGGGTGATCGCTTGGGTTGTCGTGTTTGCTTTGGCTTTGTGCATATGTGGGGATGTGGTTAATTTTAATTTACCGCTGACATACTACCGCTATGGAGGCATTGTTAAGCATGATTATCTTGCTGATTCAGTCACGTTTTTTGCTCCAGGATACGCTTTATTTCTAGCGGTTGCTTGCTGCCTTGCAATCGACAATGGTACCAAACCCAAAGTGATTTTTATTTGGGGTGTTATCGCAATGTTAGTAGGAATAACATCCTTTATTTCTATGCATTTGTCAGGTACAGGAACACACGTTTCCATTGTGACGGGTAGTTATGCTGTGCTTATTACACTTGTTGGAGCAAGTGGATTTATCTTATTAACTGCGTTTCGTAACTCAGTAATAAAGCGTGGTGTTTGGCTTGTTTCAATCGGCCTTGTGTTAGCTGCAGCTGCAGATGGCGTTATTGGCCAATTTTGGATTTACGGCAATGGTGGGGAAGGTTTTTTTCCTGCAGCGAAATACGTAAATTGGTCACTTTATATAGGCTCACAGAGTTTGCTAATACATATGGCCCGCCTTGCAGTTTGGCGTAAAAAGGGCAGCGATAACAACTAAACCTAAGCAAGGTAAATAAATGTTATTGTGTTGTGATGTGAAAAAGATTCTTTAGGGGAATATTAAAGTGGTACTCAAAGATGAAAAAGTTGTTAACTCTATGGTATCGTTAGTGACTTAGCTATTCTCTTACTTTGGTAAGCGTAAAGCGGCTACACCTAGAATGATAACGATGATGGGTGAGTTGTTATGGACTATATACCAGTGACCATTCAAAATGCATGTTTCAGTGGGAGAAAAAATGATTTAGGCAAGGCATTGATTGCAGGGAATGGTTGTTCCATTTTCAAAATCAATAACGACGTATAAATCGTTTTAGCCCCATCAAAGAAGCGCTTGAGCAGCATCACTACATCGTTGCACCTTCTTGTAATTGAATAACCATGACTACAAAGGTGCGCCTCGTATCGAAATTGCTCAAGCACTCTGAATCGAGCATTTTGAATGATTACGGGTATAAAGGTCAAAACTAACAATTTTTAGCCCAGTCTTTGGGTGTTATAGCGTATACCGCTACTCGGTATCGCTATATTTTAACGAGGAGAGAAACAATGTTTAGTCATGTTATGATTGGTGCAAACGATATACAAGAATCAAAGGTTTTCTATGATGCGATTCTTGGTGAAATGGGATACGAAGCCGGTGTAATTGATGAAAAAGGTCGTTGTTTTTATTTTACTGACTCGGGTGTTTTTGCGTTGAGTAAACCTATAGATGGCGAAGCAGCTTGTCATGGAAATGGCACAACTATTGGTTTTTCAGCTAAAACACCTGCTATTGCTGATGCATGGCATGCCGCTGGTGTCGCCAATGGCGGTACTACTTGTGAAGATCTTCCAGGTGTGCGTGAAGGAGCAATTGGTAAACTTTATCTTGCGTATTTACGTGACCCATCTGACAACAAAATTTGTGCGCTTCACCGTATAGGTTAATAGTCGATATTTTGAATAACATAGCTACGTTTCACTGTAGAGATAAATTACTTTATTCGCTGTGAACGTACGCTATGATCAATATTCTTTGTCCTAACATATAACCCTGACTTATAACTCTGATGACTCGCTACACAGTGAGATAAACTTTAACTGAAATCGCGGTCAAATTTTTACAAGTTCACACTTCAGTCTTTAAGCACATCACCCCAACAATAATTGTACTTACTCATACTCAAAGAGTGGGGTATTATGTACTAATTCCCCTTATAAGTAGGCTAATTACTGTCTACTACCCATTTAGCGAACACTATTTACCCTTTGACTTGGGTGAGATCTGTTTTGGAGAATCTCTTTGTGAAGAGTATTGATTTATTTGTAAAAAATTGGGGGACTAAACAAACTATGGTCCCGATTGAAAAGCATGATATTGAAGCACTTGAAACAGAGTTAACAGCTGTTTTACCTGACTCATATAAATACTTGATATCTACTTATGGTTTGGTTCATACACCTAATGTAATGACTAAAATTGTTGATTTAAATGTTGAAGTAACAGATGTTCAAGACTTTCTGAGTCTTGATGATGTTTCTTCACTATCGAAGTTATATGAAATGAGTGGCATGCCGAAAGGGCATATTTTATTTGCCTCAGATTGTGAGGGCAACATGTTTTGTTTCAAACTTGCTGAGTGTCAAGATAAGCAAGGTGATGTTCCAGTATGGTTTTATAATCACGGTCTATGCACTATTGAAAAGGTGTCCGATTCTTTTAGCGATTGGTTAGAACAATTTAATAAGCTAGAAGAGTGTTAGATATAGTTTAATTCAAAACATAGACGGTCAAATATTACTGTCTAGTAAACTCTTTAATCACTTCTGCCGCATAGGTCCATCTTAGACGCTGTTCTGCTTTAGATCAGTTAATGAGCTTTATAAATATAATGAGAGTCAGGTGAATAATCCTAATATTGAAGCAGATATAAGCTTCCGATTTTTGAATTTAGATAAGTTTCAAGCGTATTCTTTAGTACGAGAAATTTTAGGTTCTACGCATGAAGAACACAGTGAAAACAAGAGTTATGTCGCCTGTGTACCGTTAACACAGCAAAACTTTGAAGAAATAAACGATTACTACGTACGCCAAAGAATTAAAATAGAAGCCTGTGATATTTTAGTTTCTGTAAACGTTGACTCAAGTTCTGGTACTGTTGATGTACCGCTAATAGTGAATCGTATGCTCAAGTATATTGACTGTAAGTTAACTTTTTCGTTTACTGCAGCGTAAATGTGCTGTAACAACTCGTGACATCGCTACATGGATGTAGCGTATTAGAGAATGCAGGAGCATATT
This sequence comes from uncultured Colwellia sp., assembly GCA_913058405.1. Taxonomy (GTDB): domain Bacteria; phylum Pseudomonadota; class Gammaproteobacteria; order Enterobacterales; family Alteromonadaceae; genus Colwellia. The sequence goes on from CAJXRC010000115.1 coordinate 6,628, forward strand.
CTCCTGAATAACCATTATTTCACTACAGTGCCTTGAATTGAAATTGCTCAAGCACTCTGAAACATGCATCTTGATTGGTAACGGGTATATAGCGTATGCTAGCCGCCATTAAAAATATTGTTGTAGTTTATGACCATTAACGTAAAAAACATTCCAGTACCTGAAGTTACTTGTGCAAACTGTCAGGCATGTTGTTGTAGCTTAGAAGTGATGCTTCTAACTGATACTGGGGTTCCTGATCGACATGTTTATGTGGATGAACATGGCAAAGAAACAATGTTGCGTTTTGATGATGGTTGGTGCTCAGCATTAGATCGCGATACGCTCATGTGTAGCATATATGAGAACAGACCTTGGGTTTGTCGAATATTTGAGATGGGATCTTATGAATGCATAGAAGAGCGAGAAGAAAAAATGTAGTGTCTTCTACATTATCTACTATTAACTTACATACCAACATTGATGCTGTACACTTTCATTTCCTTAATGACCCCATTAGTGTTTTCAATAAAAGCACTTTCTGAGTAGCACTTACCTTTTTACTCAGTTTTTTTCACGGTACAATAGTAAAAAACAAGTGAGTTAAGCTCACTTGTCTGTTTTCTGGGTGCTTTTTGCATCACTAACTAACTTTATAAGAGCAAATAATTTCATGAATCCATATACAGATATTGCCGATTTAATAGCAAACCTAGAGTCAGAGATTAAAGCTCTTACACAAACAATCGATACTTTGAAGCAAGAGCCACAGGGTTTTAATGAAGAAATAATCTTTAAATATATTGATACTGCAAGCACAGGTAAAACAAAAGATTATGTAAGATCATTGGGCGTAAAATCTGAACGTGGTTCACTGTTCTCATCAGGTGATGTTAGCAAATTGATTAAAAATGGTGCTGAAGATATCTCTCCTGAGTTACTCGCTATCGCGCGTGAAGTGGTTAAAATGAAAAAGATAAAACGCTAAGCTCAGTTAATCTATTAAAAAATGACTTTAAATTTTAATCTCTTACGTACATAACAGTAGGCTTTATTCTATGAAAAAACGTTTTACTTCAGTGGTATCAACGCTGATTCTTGCTTCATTAAGTTTTAATGTTGTGCAAGCACATGCCAAATCAGATAACTTTTCAGCAGAACAGCTATCACAGGTAAAAGAAATAAAAGAACAAGCACTTGAGAGCGATCTTGCTTGGGACCTAGTTGAGTCTTTAACGACCGAAGTAGGACCAAGAATGCCGGGTACACCGGGCGATGAAGCGGGTGTTGCATGGGCCGTTGCCAAGTTTAAAGCAATGGGTTTTGACAAAGTATGGACCGAGCCTGCTACGTTTCCTAAGTGGATCCGATACTCTGAGTCAGCTTCAGTTGTGAGCCCATCATCACAAGAATTACATATAACAGCACTAGGTAATAGCATAAGTACACCTAAAGCAGGTATTGAAGCCCAAGTTATTGAATTTGAAAATTTAGCTGAATTAGAAAGTGCTGCTGACAATGCAGCAAAGGGTAAAATCGTTTTTATTAACTACCGTATGGATCGCGACAGAGATGGTAATGGTTACGGCCCAGCTGTTAAAGCACGTAGCCGTGGCGCAGTAGTAGCCGCACAAAAAGGTGCTGTAGGGTATGTGATGCGTTCAGTTAGTACTGCTACCCATCGTTTTGCACATACTGGTGGTAGCCATTATGAAGAAGGCGTAACTAAAATAGTTTCTTCAGCTATCTCAAATGCAGATGCTGATCAATTACATCGTTTAGTTGCCTTAGGAAAACCCGTTACTATCAATATTAATGTGCAAGCAAAATCAATGGGTGAAGGTACTTCATACAATGTTATTGGTGAGTTCACTGGTAGTGAGTTCCCTAAAGAACATGTACTTATTGGTGGTCATTTAGATTCTTGGGATCTTGGTACGGGTGCATTAGACGATGGTGCAGGTATTGCTATAACGATGGCTGCGGCAAAATTTGCTACTTTAAAAGGCCAACCTAAACGTAGTATTCGAGTGGTGTTATTTGCTGCAGAAGAATTTGGTTTATGGGGCGCTAAAGCTTACGCAAAAGCAAATGAAAAAACGCTTTCAAATATTGTAGCAGCGGCAGAGTCTGATTTTGGCGCAGATAAAATTTGGGCGTTTGAATCAAATGTTCACGCGAGTTCATTACCTTTGGTTAATGAAATTGCAGCAATGCTGAAACCGTTGAATGTTGAGTATATAGCTAACAATGCAGCCCGTAATGGCCCAGACCTTATTCCACTTAGACCGTTTAAGGTTCCTGCATTTTCCTTGTCGCAAGACGGTACTGATTATTTTGATTACCATCACACAGCAGATGATACGTTAGATAAAATAGACCCTGTAAAGTTACGCCACAATGTTGCAAGTTATGCGATATTCGCTTACATGGCGGCAAATGCCAAAACGCGTATTATTGGTAAATAACAACACGGTAATTACAAAGCAGTCATATAATAATACCAAAGTTACTCAAAAAAGCACTGGTCAATGACTCAGTGCTTTTTTTTGTCTGTAATTTATCGGTAATAAAAGGGTAAACTAGCTACTTGTCACTTGAGTTCGGTTTCACTCCTTTTATCTGTTATTCTACTCGCTTTTATAATCCCAGTTTAGGTTTTACTATTATATGAATCGTACACTTCTACCGACACTCGTTGGTGTTTTAACTAGTTTATTTGTTATTTGGTTGCTACATACCTTTTTAGTGGTTGATGATTGTTTAGATCATGGTGGTGCTTTTGATTATTCCTCCGCTAAATGCCTGCTTGAAAGTGGTGAAGTTTATACCTCTAACTTGGAAAACTTTGCGCTTGCACTATATTTCGTTGTTGGTTTTGGTGTTTCATTTTTAGTGTCTACGTTCATTAGAAAATTACTTAAGAACAAAGGATAATATGGCTAATAAACCCTAACTTGTGAAATTGATTTCATGCGCGAAGGGTATACTCTTTTAAAGTCTACTCATTTGTGACTACATTATTCAGCGCATTCGATCTTGTCGTGTAAATATTGTAGGCTTTATTTTAAAATTATATATTCAAGGAATGAAAATGATAAAAACCAAAATAGCTTCAATGATCTTAGTCTCTTTGCTGGCAGGGTGTAGTAATCTGCTATCTGATTCATCTCATATTGCAACGGGTGGTGAGTTTGAAGCCACCATGGCTTCAGAAGTAAAAATATATTTTGAACCACCGAAAAAAGAATATACCGTTATAGGTCTCGTTGAGTCACATGGTAAAGGGTTAACAGAAGCGAAAGAAAAAGAACGTGCGTTACAAGCGCTAAAAGAAGAAGCAGCGAGTATCGGTGCACATGGGGTGATAATTACTGCATCAAACATGCACAAATTGTCAGGTTTTGATGGCGAGCCAGCCGGTGAAGAAAACATAATTAATGGTAAAGCTATCCGTTTTAATTAATGTTACCAGGCTACTTTATTAACTAAGAATTGCATGTTAATCAGTAGCCAAACCCCTCCCAAACCGTTAATTACGGCTTTTCAGTCGTAACATTTTCTTTAATTAACTGCTCGAAAATTAATCCTACTGATTGATAGTTAAGAATAATCCAAAAAAAAATTACATATTCATAACAATCTAGACAATATTTTACAAAATATAAATCAAGGTAATCAGGTCTATTAAGCTAGACACATTTACTTATTTCTGGAATTTCCTTTGCTACGAAGTTTTGCAATTCAAGCTATTATCTTTCTAGTTGCCTTTCAACTGCTTTCTTTTTTAAGAGAAACCAGTATGTTAGCAACCGATACACCACTGACAGAAGTCGTTACAGCGACGCAAGGTTTAGATATAGATAAAGTCCCAACCTTGATGGGCGATACAGTTTCATTAAACTCTCAGGGCAAAACCACCATATTGTATTTTTTTGCGCCTTGGTGTCAGGTTTGTCATGCCAGTATCGGTAACTTGCAAGCCTTATTTCAAAAAAACGAAAATATTGATGTAGTTGCCATAGCAATGGACTATACCGGGACGAAAGAAGTCATGGGTTTTACCAGCCAACATCAGTTAACTTTTCCTATTGCCTTGGGTAATGAAGCAATTAAGCATGCTTTTGAAATCACTGGATATCCGAGTTATTACGTTTTAAATGAAGAAAATGTGATTATTGGCAAATCTATGGGATATTCTTCAGAATTAGGGCTGTATTTACGGTCATTATAAAAAATTTTTGGTTCGTCTGTATAGTGATCTTCAAATTGTTTGTGTACACTGTCTTATTCAATTATTCATTGGTTTTATACCAAACAATCTAAGAAATAATTATTATGCAAATTACTGACAATTTTGACAGCGGTAACATTCGAGTTATTGACGCATCTGATGCAAGCAATATTCAACTAGAAATAAAAAAAGACAATCAGTCTGATTTTTATCAATGGTTTCACTTTAAGTTGCAAACCGACCTAAGTGCTAATGGCGATCGTCTAGAGCACGTAATGCATTTAAACAATGCTGGTAAAGCGGCTTATGTTGAAGGTTGGGAAGATTATCAAGCTGTTGCTTCTTATGATCGTGAACATTGGTTCCGTGTACCTACCCAGTATGATGGTGAAAAACTTACTATCACATTAACGCCTGAATACGACTCAGTATATTTCGCTTACTTTGCACCTTATAGCTATGAACGTCATCAAGATTTAATTCATAACGCGCAAATGCACCTTGATTGTCAGTTACAAGTATTAGGGCAAACACTTGATGGCCGTGATATGACATTGCTTAAAATTGGTGAAGAAGGTGAAGGTAAACGTAAAGTTTGGATTACTGCTCGCCAACACCCCGGTGAAACAATGGCAGAATGGTTTGTTGAAGGGATGTTAGATCGTTTACTTGATGAAGACGATGGCGTTGCCCGTGCTTTATTAAACAAAACAGTATTCTACGTTGTACCTAACATGAACCCAGATGGCAGTGCACGTGGTCATTTACGTACGAATGCTGTTGGTGCTAACTTAAATCGTGAGTGGTTAGAGCCTACGATGGAACGTAGCCCAGAAGTATTTCTTGTACGTGAAAAAATGCTAGAAACAGGTGTCGACATGTTCTTAGACGTTCATGGCGATGAAGCATTACCGGTTAACTTTGTTGCCGGTTGTGAAGGCGTTGTTGCTTACGATGCGCGTCATAAAGCACTTGAAGATAAATTTAAAGAAATCATGATCGCTATCACACCTGAATTTCAAGATGATCGTGGCTATGATAAAGATGAACCAGGTAAAGCAAACCCTACCGTTGGTACTAACTGGGTTGGTAACCAATTTAAGTGTTTAGCTTATACGATTGAAATGCCATTTAAAGATAATGATTTACTACCTGATTACAGTGTAGGTTGGTCTGATGAACGCAGTAGTATTCTAGGTAGAGACTTCTTAACAGGTGTTTACCATATGGTAGATGATTTACGTTAGTATTGATTTTATGACTGTACAGGCCAATTAATAGGTTAAACGCACTGATAGATTTAGGTCAATTCTATGCATACCTTACTAATAAAGCTTGTACAGTGTTAAGTTAAACACGAGTTAAAATAGAAAAACAAAAATAAGAATAAAAACAATCAACAGGAGTTAACTGTGCAAGAATTAGTCAATAGTATTAACGGTGTCATCTGGAGCCCAGCGCTCATTTACTTATGTTTAGGTACGGGGTTATTTTTCACCGTAGTTACACGCTTTGTTCAATTACGTCACTTTAGAGAAATGTTTCGCTTATTACTTTCGGGTAAAAGCTCAGATCAGGGTATTTCATCGTTTCAAGCATTAGCTGTTTCATTATCAGGCCGTGTTGGTACTGGTAATATTGCCGGTGTTGCTGCAGCTATCGGTTTTGGTGGTCCAGGTGCCGTTTTTTGGATGTGGATTGTTGCCTTTTTTGGCGCCGCAACTGCTTATATAGAATCAACTAACGCGCAAATATATAAAGAAGAAGAAGACGGTGTTTACCGTGGTGGTCCAGCTTACTATATTGAAAAAGCGATGGGACAAAAGTGGTATGCATGGATATTTGCTATCTCAACGATAGTAGCTTGTGGTGTGTTATTACCTGTTGTTCAATCTAACGGTATTGGTGATGCATTAGTTAATGTCTTTGGCAACGGTGGCACAGTCCCTTCATTTATTGGCGATCTACCATTAACTAAAGTTTATGCAGCAACGATGATTGTTTTAATTTTAGGCTTTATCATTTTTGGTGGCGTAAAACGTATTGCCAACTTCACTCAAATTGTTGTTCCTTTTATGGCATTGGCTTATATCATTATTGCTTGCGTTATTATCGCATTGCACATTGATATTTTACCTGCGATTTTCATGTCAATTATTTCTGATGCCTTTACGCCTATGGCTGGTTTTGGTGCTGCGATAGGTTGGGGTGTTAAACGTGGTGTTTATTCAAACGAAGCAGGTCAAGGTACTGGACCTCATGCAGCCGCTGCTGCAGAAGTTGAACATCCGGCACAACAAGGTTTAGTACAAGCATTCTCTGTTTATATTGATACCTTGTTTGTTTGTTCTGCTACTGCATTTATGATTTTGATTACTAAGTCTTACAATGTAATGCCTGAAGGCAGCAGTGTGTTCTTAGTGCAAAATCTTGCAGCAGATGTTGTTATCAGTGGTCCTGCATTTACGCAGATTGCCGTGGACAGTGTTTTGTCTGGTTTCGGTAAACCTTTTATCGCTATTGCGTTATTTTTCTTTGCCTTTACTACAGTACTCGCTTACTACTTTATCGCAGAAAATAATGTTTCATACATCAACAGAACCATTAAAATTCCTGCATTACGATTTGTACTGAAAGTCATTATGATGGCTGCAGTATTTTATGGAACAGTAGCACAACCAAGTGCAGCTTGGGGTATGGGCGATATTGGTGTTGGTTTAATGGCTTGGCTTAATATCATCGGTATTATCATTATCTTCTTTATGGCAAAACCTGCAATAAAGGCATTAAAAGATTATGAAGCACAGCAAAAAGCTGGCGTAACAAAATTCACTTTTGATCCTAAGTCATTAGGCATTAAAAATGCTGATTTTTGGGAAGAACGTTTTGCTAAAGAAAATCCTGAAGAAAATAAAGCAACAAACAAAGACACTGAAAGTTAGTTAACTGCAATGACTTAGCAAAAGCCGTTCATGATGAACGGCTTTTTTATTGGCTTTTTTAAAGGAAAATGGCACAAATTACAAGGTATTTGTTACTGGTTATACGGATAATACTTTTGATGCTTTAGAGCTATGAGTTAGTATCAATAGACTAGGTATTGACTGACTAGCTTGATACTTGAGTACGATATTCAAGCGGAGAAAGTTGGGTGTGTTTTTTAAAAGCGCGGGCAAATGTACTAGGTGAACTGTAACCTAGTTGATACGTGATTTCAGTTACTGATATGCTTTTAACCGCTAATTTTTGTTTAGCTAACAACAGACGAACAGAGGTCAGTAAGGCTAAAAATGATTGCTTCTCAATACTCAGTTTTCTTTGTAAAGTACGTTTACTCATATGTAGCTTATAAGCAATTACTTCTTCTGTTGGACATCCTAACGGTAATAAATCATTAATCATTTTAATGACTTTACTGCTCGTTTCGCCATTATCCATTGATTCTAGGTGTTTATTAATAACAACTTCGTTCATTTCAACTAACTCTACATCATGAGTAGGTAGTGTCTCAGTGAGTAACGCTTTAGAAAAAGCAATACCATTTACCGCTTGATTGCCATATACCGGGCATTGAAAATAATCTTCATAGGCTTTGTTCTGTCTCTTATACACATCTGACGCTGCCGACGAAGAGGAT
>CAJXRC010000116.1 GCA_913058405.1 uncultured Colwellia sp.
AAGGGCAGTTATTAGTACAACAAAAAAAAGTATTTGCTGTTTCTTTATGCATTGGCTTGTTATTTGTTATTCAAGCGCTGATAGCACCTATCTATGTCCCTATTCTATTTGATGAAAAGTGGTCATCAGTGGTGCCTATTATCACCATTTTATGTTTAGTCGCACTGCCTAATCTTATGATAGATATTGTTTGTTGTTTGCAACGGGTAAATGAGCAATACCACAGTGAAACTATTACTCGGTTAGTGTGCTTATTTATCAGTCTTGTAACCTTATTTTTCTTTACGCCTAATGAACCTATGGAGTTCGCGTTAGTGATCTTTTTTAGTAGTTTATTTTGTTTAGTTCCAATTTATTTGATCAATGTAATAAAGCCCTTTGGTAGTCATTTTCGTACTGCAATTTGATAGGAGAAAACACATGAATACTAATTCAATTCCGGTAGTATCAGTCGTTATTCCAATGTATAACGTAGAGAAATATATAGAACAAAGTATCAACAGTGTCTTGAATCAAACTTATCATCACTTCGAACTAATTCTTGTTGATGATGGTTGTGTTGATAATACCCTGAACATAGTAGATAAGTTCAACGATCCTCGTATTAGCATTATTCGACAAACTAATAGAGGTTTATCGGGCGCACGAAATACAGGTATAGAGTCTGCCAGAGGAATATACATTGCTTTATTGGATGCAGATGATTATTGGGCAACAGATAAACTAGCCAAACACATCCAACATTTGAGTGCCAATCCAAAGGTAGGTATCAGCTATTGCCCGTCATTATTCATTGACGAGGAAGGTGTACTTTTAGGCGTTGGCCAATTCCCTAAACTTAAAAATATTACTCAACAGCATATTTTTTGTAGAAACCCGATAGGCAATGGTTCAGCACCTGTCATTAGAAGATCAGTGTTGTCAGAAATTGGCTATTTTGGCACTGAAAAAGATAAATACCGAAAAATGTATTTTGATGAGAGTTTAAGACAGTCAGAAGATATTGAGCTTTGGACACGGATAGCATTAAATACTAAATGGCAGTTTGAAGGAATTAATGAACCGTTAACTTATTATCGAGTTAACGATTCAGGCCTATCAGCTGATGTAGATAAACAGTTTGCAAGTTGGCAACATGCGGTCATGCTAAACAAAGCATCTCACCCAACTTTTTTCAAACAATTTTACAGCTTAGCAAAGGCTTATCAATTAAGGTATTTAGCAAGAAGAGCTATACAGTCAACGAGTAAAATCAATGCATTTAAACTCATTCACCAAGCTATTTATTGCAACTATCGAATTATTCTACAGGAGCCTAGCCGTACTGCCATGACCTTATGTTGTGCTTGGTTGAAGTTTTTACCAAGTAAGTTATACAGTCGTATAGAGAGGTTTGCCATGTTGAATTTTGGTAACAGTTCAATTAAGCAATAATATGACAAGTTTATGGAACTCAGTATGTTCTATAAACTAACTTCAATGTACTTTAAAATAACGGTTCTAATTCAAATGGTTTAGAGGAACACATAAATTATATTGTAAAAGTAAAGTTGAGGTTTTGTCATTTAGGGATAAGTGAATCAGCAAGTAGTTTACTGTTCTTTATTTAGTAATTGTACTACTAATGACAGACTAAATTAATCCTATTTTTACATCCAGAGGTAATATGAATCGTATTAAAAAATCGAATAAAACCTCAACCGTTAATCAACTCTTGAGCGGCATGGAAAAGTCTGTTGCTGACAGCTTTACTGAAGAACAGCGCAAAGCGTTGCAAAAAAGTATTACCAATCAAGATTGGCATCAACACAATATAGATTTTCGACCAACCTTGGCACTGCCATTTTTACCCTGGAGTTTTTATCTGGTATTTCTTGTTGGTATCAATAGAAGAGGACTTTTACCAGCAGAACGTTTTATTGCTTTTACTATGCTCTTATTCATTATATTTATAATTGGATTACTTATTATTGGTTGTGCTTTTGTACTGATCTATTTACTAAAGTCATGGTTAGGTATCGATTTATTTCCAAATGAATCCTTAGGGATTTGGGACCAATTTAAAAGTTACTTTTGAAGTTTTGTATTTACCGGGTGAAATATTTATAAACTTAGCAGAGCTTTCATGGTTTTTATGGTGTAATTTCGACAGCATAACGCTCATCAATCAATGGTATTGACCAACGTTTTTTTATTCTCTAGAGAAAAATTTTACTTTAAGTGATAACCGTTATATATATATGAATAGTCAGCTATAATTACACGAATTAATTGTGCAATTAGTCTTCATTTAGGACTAAATTGATGGCCGTAACCAAGGAACAATAAATGGACAAACCTTCATTACTAATACTCGATGATGAGAAGGAAGTGTTAAATGCGTTAAATCGTGTTTTACGCAAACATTTTCAGTTGTATTTATTTACAGACGCCCATGAAGCAATCGGTTTTTACCAAGATAACGCTAACATCCCACTTGTCCTTACAGACATGAGAATGCCTATCATGGACGGAGCAACTTTTTTAGGTAAAATCATTGAAATTAATCCGCACTGTAAACGGTTTTTATTAACAGGGCATGCTGATATTAATTCAACTGTGACAGCTGTTAATGAAGGTAAGATATCTCACTACTTTTCAAAACCTTGGGACAATGAAGAACTGGTAAGTAAACTAAAAAATGCTTACGAATTGTATACTAATGAAAGAAAAACTAAGAAATTATTAAAAGTTAACTTGGCTAAAAATGCCGAGTTATCATTGATTAATAGTTCGCTTGAATTAGAGACCAATAAAAACCAACAAAAGTTAAAGCTTATTTCTACCAGAGAAGCGAATAGCTTTGGCCGTCTTAAAAAGACATTTTCGACCTTCATCGATATATATGCAGAGACGATTTGTTTGCATAATCAAGATGTATCTCGACATAATTTCCGTGTTGCTGCTCATGCTAGAATGATTGCAGAAATGCACTCTTGCGACAAACTCACCACTTTTCAAATTTATATTGCTGGCTTGCTGTATGAAACGGGCAAATTATCACTCGAACAAACTTTGCTTAGCAAACCAATTGATACCCTGACACAACAGGAAAAAAACCTCTACAGTGGTTTTTACCAAAAAAGCTACGAGCTTCTTAAAAGAGTTGATGAACTTTCTTTTGTTGCTGAAATAATAAAGAATATTCCGGTAAACTATAACGGTACTACTGCTCCAGAACACTTAACAGCAGATGAAATACCACTAGGTTCGAGAATTATTGCCATTGTTTCCATGTATGATAATTTGGTTAACGGGCGTCAATCTACAGTTAAAACACAGACGTTAGAAGCCAAACGTCGTATTAAAGAGTTAGCTAAAACCATCTTCGATCCAAGTTTAGTGAGTCACTACTTAACCATACTCGAAGAGCGACCAAGTTCAAGTGAAGGCAAAGCGGATTACCTGCTCAACTGCAGTGATTTACTAGAAGGCATGGAGTTAACAAGAGATATAGTCAACGCCGATAAAAATACCATGTTAACCAAAGGAACTAAGATAGAGCAACACCATATTGATCGTCTTCGTGATATAGAAAAAGGCCAAGGTGAATCCTTTCTTATTTATGCTCGTTAATATTCTATGATGTGGTCATAAAAACGTTTCTGCAGAGGCTCATTGAACACGAAATATACGCATTGAGCACGATAACTGAATAACTACGATAATGTGATAAGAGTATGGAGAAATATACTCTTATCTAACGCTATTCTCCCCCGTAAACACTTGCTATAATGACCCAATCTTTGTGCGAAAAAATCGCACTTTATACCAAGCTTCATACCAACAGGCGTCATAAATTAAGCCCGTTGTATTAGGTTATTTTCAGAGGTTTATTTTCATGTCGGATACCGAAAACCGCCCAACAAACTTTATTCGTAATATCATTGATGCCGATCTAGAGAGTGGTAAACACAAAAGTGTGCAAACACGTTTTCCACCAGAGCCAAATGGCTTCTTACATATTGGTCATGCAAAAGCTATTTGCTTAAACTTTGGTATTGCTCAAGATTACAAAGGCTTATGTAACTTACGGTTTGACGATACTAACCCTGAAAAAGAAGATATTGATTACGTTCATGCTATTCAAAAAGATGTGCAATGGTTAGGTTTTGAGTGGGCAGGGGATATTCACTATTCTTCAAACTACTTTGACCAGTTACATGGCTTTGCAGTTGAACTTATTGAAAAAGGTTTAGCGTATGTTTGTTTCTTAAACGCAGAAGAAACACGTGAGTATCGTGGTACTTTGAATAAGCCAGGTAAAAATAGCCCTTATCGTGAGACGTCAGTTGAAGAAAATTTAGCCTTATTTGCCAAAATGAAAAATGGCGAATTTGAAGAAGGCATTTGTGCTTTGCGTGCTAAAATTGATATGACTTCAAGCTTTATGTGTTTGCGCGATCCTATTATTTATCGCGTACGTTTTGCCCATCATCATCAAACAGGTGATAAATGGTGTATTTACCCCATGTATGATTTTACCCATTGTTTATCTGATGCATTAGAAGGCATAACCCATTCTATTTGTACCTTGGAATTTCAAGATAATCGACGTTTATACGACTGGGTAATTGAAAACGTTTCAGTACCAAGCACACCACATCAATATGAATTTTCTCGCTTAAACCTTGAATATACACTGATGAGTAAGCGTAAACTAAATACGTTAGTGGAAGAAAAGTTAGTTGATAGTTGGGACGATCCGCGCATGCCAACAATTGCAGCATTTCGTCGTCGTGGTTATACCCCAGCGTCAATGCGAGAGTTTGCCAAACGAATTGGTGTAACTAAAATGGAAAACACTATTGAAATGAGTGTTTTAGAAGCATGTATTCGTGAAGATTTAAATGATAATGCCCCGCGTTCTATGGCTGTTTTAGATCCAATTAAATTAGTGATTGAAAACTACCCTGAAGATAAGAATGAAGATCTTATTGTTAAAAATCACCCAAGTGATGACGAGCAAGGGACACGTATCGTGCCATTTTCTAAAGAGCTTTATATTGAAGCGGAAGATTTTAGAGAAGAAGCTAACAAAAAATATAAACGTTTGGTCATCGACAAAGCAGTACGTTTACGTGGTGCTTACGTAGTAACAGCAACTCACTGTGATAAAGATGAACAAGGTAACGTTACCACTGTTTATTGTACCTACAATGAAGATACTTTAGGTAAAAATCCGACTGATGGTACTAAACCTAAAGGTGTAATTCATTGGGTTGATGCCAATAAATCACTTGATGCCACAGTACGATTATATGACCGATTATTTACCGTACCTAATCCAGCAGCAGCAGACGATTTTAATTCAGTTATTAACCCTGAATCTTTAGTCACTATTACAGGAGCTAAAGTTGAGCCGTCACTAGCAGAGGCAAAACCTGAATTTGCTTATCAATTTGAGCGTCAAGGTTACTTTTGCCTAGATAATGACATTAAAGAGCCTGGTGCATTAGTTTTTAATCGCACGGTTGGTCTGAGAGATACTTGGGCTAAAACTACTCAATAGCGTGACAATAAAATAACGAAAGACGCTGTTAATGTATTAGTATTTTATACAGCGTTCTCGTAAAAAAGCCGATGGCGAGTTATTTAAACTTACCATTGGCTTTTTTTTTGCTAAATCTGTTAGTCTAAGAGATAAATCTATTATTAGTTCGGGCATATTTAATGACTAAACAGTTAGTTGCAATAATTCTAGCAAGTTTTTTTATGTTATTTATCATAGCTGGCTGTCAAGAGCCGCCGGAAGAAGAAAGTGCTAACACTGACATTAGTCAAAATGGGAAACAAACCGAACTAAAGCCTAAAACACCAAAAGCAGTCAAAATTGTAAAACAGAGAACAACCGCTAGAACTTGGTCTGAGATAAAAGCGTCAGGGCAGATCAACGCAGTAAAGCTTGATTGGAAGTTGGAGTCTGCACTACCGCGAGCAGGTTCAACAGGGGCATATCACTCTACTTTATTACAAAGTTTTGCTGATTCAAGAGGTTTAAAGATTACTTGGCATAGAGTAACTAATCTAGCCGGTATGTTTGAAAAACTATCAGCATTTGAGGTTGATATAATTCCGCGACATTTAACTATTACTCCTAACCGTCTTGATAAATATAGTTTCACCTACCCACTGTTACGTGACAAAGAAGTAGTCATCGCTAAATCAGGTAAACACGACTTCAATGAAGACGATGATAATAGTATTTACCTACCGATCGGCTCAGCTTATATCGATAGTGTTACTAAGCAATACCCCCACTGGAAAATTAACATTATTGAAGAGCATGTTAGCTCGCAAGAAATGGCGGATAGTGTTGCAGATGGCCTAACAAAATACACCGTAATTGATGGTTTTGCTTTAGAAACGTTAAAACAATATCGCGATGATATTCAAAGTGTTTTCACTTTACCCAAAGCGATAAATCTTGCTTGGGCCGTTAATTTAAATAATGACAGCTTTTTACATGAATTAAATGAATTCATTTCAGTTCATCATGTCATGCAGATGATAGAGCCTGAGCGTACTGTCGATTTTAAAAAATTAAGAAAAGATAAACTTCCTCTGCGCGTGATCACTCGTAATAGCCCTGAAACTTACTTTTTATGGCGTGGCGAGTTACTTGGCTTCGAATATGAATTAATGCGTAAGTTTGCTGATATTCATAAGGTTAAATTGGTTATTGTTGTTGCGGACAGTTACGAAGAGATGCTGGAATTATTAGCAGAGGGGAAGGGCGATATTATTGCCGCAGGCCTTTCTCGTACCAAAGCTCGAACAAAAAAAATAGCAAAAGCTAAGTTAGTTACAAGTATTCGTTATAACCGGGTAAAAGAACAATTAGTCGCTCATCAAGATAGTGTCCCAATAAATAAACTCTCTGATCTTAAAGGCCGTACGATAACTATCAGAAAAAGTAGCAGTTTTTGGGCTACAGCGCAAAAGCTAGCGAAAGATTTTGGTGCTCATATTGTCTTGGCAAATGAAGATATTGCTACCGAAATATTAATTGCTCAGGTGGCTGACAAAGAGATAGATTTAACCATTGCTGATAGTAATTTGATCGCTATTGAAACGACCTTTCGTTCACAAATTATTACGCCCCTTACCTTTAAGGAAGATGTACCCTACGCTTATTTAGTTAGGCAAAATAATCCACAATTGCTCGCTTACTTGAATGAGTTTGTAAGGAAATACTATCGTGGTACTTTTTACAATGTGGTAAAAAACAAATACTTCTATAATGAAAAGTTACAAAAAAGTCATAACAAGTACCGTTTGGTGTCTGGATCAATTCTATCACCCTATGACGAGATTGTTCGCTCGCAAGCACAACCTTATAACTTTGATTGGCGGCTAATTGTCTCGCAAATGTACCAAGAAAGTCGATTTGACCCGTTAGCGAGTAATTCGACCGGCGCTTTAGGCTTAATGCAAATGTTGCCACGTACAGCAGAAGAGCTCGGAGTAAAAGATTTAAAAGATCCCGAACAAGCTATTGCCTCTGGCGTACAATACTTAGACTGGACGCGTGATCGATTCTCTAAAGACTTGCCAGTGCAAGAGCAAATCTTCTTTTCTTTAGCTTCTTATAATGCTGGATATGGTCATGTAAAAGACGCGCAACGTTTAGCAAGACAGTTAGGATTAAGAAGTGACCGTTGGTTTAATAATGTTGAAAAAGCTATGTTATTACTACAACGTAGACAATATTATAAAAAAGCACGCTTTGGCTATGTACGAGGACGAGAGCCAGTTAATTATGTACGTGATATCCACCAGCGCTATTTAAGTTATATTCGCATCACTGATTAATAGGCTGATTAAGAGACTGGTTAATGGGCTAATTAACCTATATTTTGGAAAGAGGGTATAACCATTTCTTTATTATTTATCGTGTCTAAATTATGAAGCCAATAATAATCATTTTTTCAATGCTGTTTAGTTTTATACTCATGCCTGTAAAGGCTGAAGATATTGAACCCGTCCATTATGCTTATGCTAATTATTTAGGTAGTGGTATTTATCAAACTACAGGTCAAAATGCCAGTTTGATCAGCATGCCATTTTCGTATGAACTAGGGCATGAGGGGAAAACAACTTATAGTTTACGTTTGCCTGTTTCAGTCGGTTTTTTTGATTTTGAACTAGCCGACTTACCAAACCTTGATTTACCCGACAGCGTTGGTACTTTAACTTTTACGCCGGGGATTGCGTTTAACTACCAATACAGTAAAAACTGGACTATTGAGAGTTATATTGATCTAGGTTATGGCCGAAACTTAACAACGAACAAAGGCGTTAGTGTTCACTCGTCGGGCGTTTCAGCGCTCTATCATTTTGATATCAATAATTATGATTCAATTTTGGCTAATAGGCTATATTACGCTCGTTATGATGGTAATGGTTATGATGCTAAAGACTCCTATGCGGCTATGCAACTAGGCATAGACGTGGGATTACCCTTACAATATCAAGTGTTAGGTTACCAGTTTCAACCGAGACTTTTTGCCACCGCCTTTTGGTACTTTAGTGAAGTTGACTTTTTAACACCACGAACGCGTAGTTTCGATGAAGAAGATAATGTCACATTAACTAACAGTGTTGAGTTTGGTTTTACTTTGAAGTTTTCTGAAACGATTGGTTATTCGTGGGCAGGAATTGAACGGTTAGGATTAAGTTACCGTTATAGTGAAAATTTTAGTGCCTTTCGCTTATTGTTTAGCTTTCCAATTTAATCATTTTATTCAGTTTTTTACTTCTATGTGCTGGTAAATTTAAAGAAAAATAGACAATAAAAAAGAGGCTTAACGCCTCTTTTTTATTGTCTATTATTAGTTAAATCCGTAAAGCTTGATCGCCGCGTGCCATACCAACACAACCCGAACGAGCTGACTCAATAATTTCAGTCTCGTTTTGTAAGGCATTAAGGAAGGCATTGAGTTTTTCAGCATCACCAGTAAGTTGAACCGTATAAACTTGCTTGCCAATATCGATAATATTACCGCGAAATATATCCGTTATCCGTGTTACTTCTGTGCGCGATTTGTCATTCATCGCAGCCACTTTTACTAATAATAATTCACGTTCTATATGCTTTCTATCGGTAATGTCAGTGATTTTGATTACATCAATCAGTTTATTCACTTGTTTTACAATTTGCTCTAATACCTTGTCGTCACCTTTCGTTGCAATGGTCATTCGGGATAAACTATTATCATCGGTTGGCGCAACGGTTAAACTTTCAATATTAAAAGCACGTTGAGAGAATAAACCAACAATACGTGACAGTGAGCCAGGTTCATTCTCCATCAAAATCGCTAAAATTCTACGCATTATGATTTAACCCCTTTTTTTAACCACATTTCATCAATTGCACCCGTACGTATCTGCATCGGGTAAACATGTTCTTTTTCGTCAACCATAACATCGACAAACACTAATCGATCTTTGATAGTAAAAGCTTGTGTTAACTTCTCTTCTAACTCATCTAAGGTATCAATCTGAATACCAACATGACCATAAGCTTCGGCAATTTTAACAAAATCAGGAAGTGACTCCATGTAGGAAGATGAATGACGGCCACCATAAACCATATCCTGCCATTGGCGCACCATGCCTAATGAACGGTTATTTAGCGTGACAATAACGACGGGTAAATTATATTGTGAACAAGTAGAAAGCTCTTGGATATTCATTTGAATAGAGCCATCTCCAGTAATACAAACAACATGTTTGTCTGGGTAGGCTAACTTGACGCCCATCGCTGCAGGTAAGCCAAAGCCCATAGTGCCAGCACCACCGGAGTTAATCCAACGACGCGGTTTAGCAAAAGGGTAGTATTGTGCTGCAAACATTTGATGCTGACCAACATCAGAGCATACGTATGCATCACCCTCGGTTATTTTATATAACGCTTCAACAACTCGCTGAGGTTTTATCTTTTCATTATCATCTTGCTCATAGCTGATGCTTTTTACATTGCGCCATAAGTTTATTTGTTGCCACCATTGGCTCAATGTCGCTTCATCAGGTGAGAAGTTAATTTCAGTCAATTCATCTAATAATTGCTGCATAACCACATCGACTAAGCCAACAATTGGAATATGAGCATTAATTGTTTTCGAAATTGACGTAGGGTCAATGTCGACATGAACGATAGTGGCGTTAGGACAAAATTTCTCGACATTATTAGTAACCCTGTCATCAAAACGTGCACCAAGCGCTAAAATAACATCAGCATTAGCCATGCTCTTATTTGCTTCTAAACTACCATGCATACCCAACATACCAATAAACTGTTTGTGGGTTCCTGAAATACCACCCAGCCCCATTAATGTATTAGTAATGGGCGCTTTTAATGTCTCCACTAACTTGGTGAGCAATTCAGAGGCATCAGATAAAACAATACCACCACCTGAATACACAACGAGTCTTTTGGCATTAGAAATTGTTTGTGCCGCTTTTTTGATTTGTTTCGGATGCCCCTTAATATTGGGGTTATAAGAGCGTATTTTAATATCAGTTTCGATGCTAAACGGCCCTTTATTTTGAGGAACCAAAATATCTTTAGGGAGTTCAACAACAACAGGGCCCGGTCTACCAGTGCTTGCTATATAAAAAGCTTTCGAGATGGCATCTGGAATGTCAGCCAAGCTTCTACAGCTAAAGCTATGTTTAATGATAGGACGCGTACAACCGACAATATCAGTTTCTTGAAAAGCATCGTTACCAATAAGTGAACTAGCAACTTGACCAGCAAGTACTACCATAGGAATTGAGTCCATATAAGCAGTAGCGATACCGGTAACGCAGTTAGTTGCTCCTGGACCAGATGTCGCTAATACAACGCCCACTTCTCCTGTTGCTCTTGTATAACCATCAGCCATATGAGTTGCGGCCTGTTCATGACGCACTAAAATATGTTCTATTTCGTCTTGTTGGAATATAGCATCATATATATCTAAAACGGACCCACCGGGGTAACCGAAAATGTATTTAACATTCAGTGCCGATAGTGATTTAACTACCATTTCTGCACCAGTGAAAAGTTCTGTTGTCATACCATCACCTTGATTTTTTTGACTAGTTTATTGTTAATAGAGTGTTGTTCTAAATTGAAAAATTAATGTTGAGCTAATAAAAAACCCTCGGTCTTAAAAAGAGCGAGGGTTTCTTGATATTCGGCTTAATCGTTTTTGCTAAGCACAAGTTATCCCCGCTAATGGTGAGAGTACCACTACGACTATGAGGACGACATTGAGGATAGTTGTTTTAAAAATCATACAATCTTGCAAAAACTTAAATATTTTAATTACTACTATTTTTAAAGGCTTTCTCTACTTGTGTCAACCTATAAATACAAAACAGCAAAAATAGCCTTGTTTAGAGTTTTGATTGAGTCTTGACGACAGCTTTATATGTGCGAATTTTATGCGGTTGTTTACAACTTATTAAGTTTGGAAACAATTTAAATCACTGTTTTGTCTGTATTAGTAACGTATTATGATTTATATTAACTGTAATATTATATCGCAGACCTATTGAGTTATAACATTGGTCTTACAAAAAATGGAACAGATATGAACCCAATTAAATTACTAGTAATTACCAGCTTAATTGTTTTTACCGCCGGTTGTGCGACAAATTCAGCGAAAGTTAATTTTGATAAGAACACGGAAATTGAAACAATTAACTATAAAACTTTTGCTTGGTTAACGAATGCTAAAATAATGGCGCCACCTGTTGATATTAACCCTGTTATGAAAGAAAGAGTTGATGACAGTATTGAACAAGCTTTTATCGCGAAAGGTTACCGATTAGTTGATAACGCTGAAGACGCTGATTTTGCTATTTCTTATACGGTAGGTAGTCGCGATAAAATTAAAGTAAATAGCTACCCAGCAACCTATAACAGTGGATTTGGTTGGGGACGTGGATATTATGGCGGTCGTGGTTACTACGGTACTATGTCAATGGGTACTGAAACGAGTGTTAGACAATACACTGAAGGTAAGTTAGCTATTGATGTTTATGATGTTAAAAATCATCAACCAGCTTGGCATGGTTGGGCAACTAAACGTTTGTCTTCAGAAGATAAAGAAACTCCATCAGCAACATTGAATGAAATTGTTATTAAAGTAGTGAACCAATTTCAATAACTAATAACGTTATGCAATGATGTACAAAAAAACGGCTTAGCCGTTTTTTTTTGCATAAAATAAAGTCATATCCGCTGGATGGCTTATTCACTAGACATTAAGGGGTTAGCTAGCTCTTAACGTTAATGATAGTGTTCAGTGAGAGTATTAAGTTTCGTGAGCAAGTGTATCGATTCAACGTTATGAACAGATGAATTTTTTAAGTAAACTGACCGTGAACATTATTCTTTTGATAATTTATCTACAGTCGCCAAACAAGCAGCCATAAACGTATCAATAAAGTATTCCACTTCAGGCATATTTTCTTTTAATTCTGATATTTTTATCGCTAGGCGTTGCTCGACATGATCAAATTCTGGGTTCTTATGATTAATCTCATCCAAGGCCTTAATATAAGCGACAATAATATCTGCAGCTTTAACAATCGCTTTGTACTCTTCTGAGACATTATCTTGTACGATAATATCGCTAAATAACGATTGAAGTTCTTCAGGCAAGGAAGCTAAACACTCTTGCTCTGCTAATAATTCAATCTTTTTAAACTCTCTCGCTATTTCTTTATTTGCATACTTTGTTGGATTAACAATATCGCCGTATCGAGTTTCACTTGCTTCATGATACATGGCAATAGTTGATATTTTATCGGCATTGATGTTGCCATTAAATTTTTTATTTTTAATGACAGCCAGTAGATGAGCAACAATGGCAACCTGATGTGAGTGTTCCGCAATGTTCTCTGGTTTAACACAAAACATTAATGACCATCGTTTGATTAATGGCATGCGAAACATCCAAGCTAGAAATGAACTTTGCATTATGTGTCCTCGCTATTAATGATTGGTAAATGATTATGCTGATTTACTCGGCTTAACTTGCTTATAGCTAGCAAAAAAACTTTTCAATTTTTCTAGTGCAGGTATTAACTCATCAACATGAGGTAAAAAGACTAAACGGAAATAATTATGTTCTTTGATATTAAAAGCACGACCATGAACAAGTAGTATTTTTTCTTGTTTTAATAAGTCTAAAATCATTTTTTCATCACTATATATACTAAACTTTTTATTATCTACTTTCACAAATAAGTACAATGCCCCCATCGCAGGATGACAAGATAAACCATCAATATCGTTAATCATTTTAGCAGCAACATTACGTTGTTTTAATAAACGGCCATCACCTTCTATAAGTTCATTGATACTTTGATAACCGCCTAATGCTGTTTGAATAGCATGCTGGCAGGGTACATTGGCACAAAGGCGCATTGATGAGAGCATAGTTAAACCCTCTAAATAATCTTCAGCATGGATCTTCGGTCCAGATATCACCATCCAACCTGCTCTAAAGCCAGCAATACGATAGTTCTTAGAAAGTCCGCCCATAGTAATGATTAATACATCCTGTGCCAGACTCGCTGTAGGAATATGTTTAGCTTGATCAAATAATATTTTATCGTAAATTTCATCACTGAAAATGATTAAATCGTGCTTACGAGCAAGTGCAATAATACCTTGTAAAATCTCTTCCGGGTAAACAGCACCTGTCGGGTTGTTTGGATTGATCAATACAATAGCTTTAGTTTTCTTAGTTATTTTTGCTTCCATATCGACAAGATTTGGATACCAAAAATTTTCATCGTCACACTGGTAATGAACAGGCGTACCACTTGAAAGTGATACTGCAGCAGTCCATAACGGGTAATCAGGTGCAGGGATCAATACTTCGTCACCATTATTAAGCAACCCTTGCATCGCCATAACAATTAACTCACTGACACCATTACCGATGAAAATGTCTTCTACACCGACATCTTTAATGCCTTGTTGTTGAAAGTATTGCATAACCGCAACACGAGCAGAGTATATGCCCTTAGACTCAGCATAACCTTGCGAACTAGGTAAGTTATGGATAACATCTTTTAAAATATCATCAGGGGCTTCAAAGCCAAAAGGGGCAGGGTTGCCAATATTTAACTTAAGAATTTTATGACCTTCATCTTCAAGGCGTTTCGCCTCGGCTGCTACTTGTCCTCTAATATCGTAACAAACATTATCTAATTTAGATGACTTGGTAATAGCTTTCATGAGTTGGCAACTTCTTAAGTAAAATGGAAAGAAAATATAACATCTCATTGTTGCTAATAATGCACTGTTTTGAAACTGTCTCTTATACACATCTCCGAGCCCACG
>CAJXRC010000117.1 GCA_913058405.1 uncultured Colwellia sp.
ACTATCCTCTTCGTCGGCAGCGTCAGATGTGTATAAGAGACAGAAACAGAAAAATTGAAAATGTACTTAATGAATCAACAACGAAAGAAGCAACAAACACGCTAAATGATATTGATAAATAGTGTGAAAGCAATAATAGGGCATAAGTGACTTAGCGGCACGTACTCGTTATAGACGTGTCGCCGAAGCAATTAACGTGATGTACAGAGCAAGTAGTCGTTTAAAAAATAACAACAGATGATAGAATAGATATTTGATTTACCTGTATTAAATTACCTTAATATTTATTTACCTAAAGTTGAAAGTCTCCTATGTTTGCCAATATTCCTGATCCAGCTTCCGATGAAATTATAGACCTAATGGCACGTTCATCTAACGATGAAAGACAGTGTAAAGTTGATTTAACCGTCGGTGTTTATAAAGATAGCAACGACAATACTTTGTTAATGAAAGCGGTGAAGGAAGCCGACCAACTACTCGCCAATGCAGGTCGAAATAAAAGTTATGTAGGCTCAAAAGGCGACCTTGAGTATGTGCAATTATTACAAGAGCTAGTATTTGCAAAGCAAAACGTTCATGGCTATATCAGCGGCGTTCAAACGGCAGGGGGCAGTGGTGGCTTACGCGCCATTTTAGATGTTATTAAACTGGCAAATTCTGATGCCAAAATTTGGGTCAGTGACCCAACGTATGCCAATCATATTCCAACCATTATCGCCGCAGGTTTGGCTTATGAGGAATATCCTTTTATTGATCATAAAACCATGACCCTTGATGAACAGGGCATGTTCAATGCACTTGAAAAATTAGGCAAAAATGACGTGGTATTACTGCATGGCTCTTGTCATAACCCGTCAGGATTACGTTTAACGTCGCACCACTGGCAGCAAATTGCTCAGTTATCAAACTCAACTCAATTCATGCCTTTAATCGACACGGCTTATCAAGGTTTTGCCGATGGATTAATTGAAGATGCTGCGGGTTTACTTACTGTCGCTAATACTGTTGAACGCCT
The DNA here is from genome assembly GCA_913058405.1 of uncultured Colwellia sp. Taxonomy (GTDB): domain Bacteria; phylum Pseudomonadota; class Gammaproteobacteria; order Enterobacterales; family Alteromonadaceae; genus Colwellia. The sequence continues at coordinate 1,016 of CAJXRC010000117.1, forward strand.
AGCACTTTGCGTGAGCTGTTCGAAAAACTTTGGGGTATACAGTGATAGAGTCGGCGCGGCTTATATTCTAAGTCCGACACAAGAAGAAGCAAACACAGTGCAATCTCAACTCGCTATCATGAGTAAAACGACTTACTGGGTACCCCCTTCTAATGGCGCTGAAATTGTCAAAACCATTTTGAAAACACCCGAACTGAAAAAAATGTGGTCAGATGAACTGTCGCAGATAAATGTCAAAATTAAAGGCATCAGAGCAAAGCTTTGCGCGGCATTTCGTCAACACTCAGGTGATAATTATTTTGACTATATTTTATCTCAAGAGGGCATGTTTGCCATGTTGCCTGCAACAGAAGAACAAATGGAAAGTTTGCGGGTTGACTATGCGGTATATGGCTTGAATAACGGACGAATTAATCTTGCTTCAATTCCTGAACAAGATATTGATTATCTTGTGACGAGTGTTTTAGCTGTAACGCGAGCGGTTGAATAACTTAAGTCACTCAACGGTGATGTGCAATATTTTATAAGCGCATAAGTGTTAGCATAAGTGTCGCAGCTACATAAGCTGCGTACTATGACGCCTTTTCAGTTTGGCACTGCCAACAAGAATCAAAAGAAGCATCATTGTGCTCTTGGCACTGCTGACAAAACCAATCGTGTTCTCCTTGCTGCTTTAATGCTTGCGCTAAAATGGTTACTGCTTTTTCTTCATCAATATCATTAATTATCCATAACTCTACCCAAGTATCTATCGGCGCTAATACACCTGCTGCACCAGAGGCAAACTCATTTTTTAACGTGACTTCTATATTTTGATTTTCAAGAATGTTTTTAGCGTTATTGACTAAAAATGTATTTTCATTAGTGTAAATTAATTTCATAGGCACTGCTCTTTGATAATGAAAGTAAAGGTTATATTAATAATAGAACCTTTGGGAGGAAAAATAATTTCTTTTATTGCCTAAGTACTTCATGCAATAAGCGATTAATCACATCATCTTCACTCAGAAGTTAATTGATATCGTCATCTTCGAAGTCTGTAGTCGAAGATCTATTGTCTAATGGTTATTAGCTTAGTCATGTTACAACGAAGTAAGTTCATTATCAGTGCAATAATGTATAGATTTATATTGGTTTAAACTCTGATTTATCGAGTGTTTATATCGCGTTTAGCAGAATATTATTACAAAGGGCATTTAAAGCAATCGTGCTGTTATCACATATCTTTCATTACTATTGCTGCCAGCAACATTAGCTATATTACGAGTATTAGTAAAAGGGTAACAAGTGATTAAAATTAAATGTGAATCATCTGCCAAAACGGGTAGCTCGCCCGTTGAAGCATCGACAATATCTATGGCTTCAACTTGGTAAAGTTGGCTTTCACCATATTTGTCAGCTAATGAAATGATATCGTTCATAACTACCTCGTCTAAAAATGAAAAGTGACTATCTCTATGTCCGGCAACAACAAAAGGTTGAGTGCTTAGGGCTTGATTAAAAGGCGCAATAGCACCAGCTGAAAAAGCTAATGTGGTTGGATCACCGCCGTTAAGCACAACCACATGTTTGTTTAAACGTTCAAATGAAAGCTCTGCAATGGGATAAGTATCTGCCCACGGCCAAGGTTTAGTCTTTTGCTGCAAATCAACTGTCTGATGCCAGCTGAAACTGATTAATTGTTCAGAGAGCCAGCCTTTGACAGGCAGCCAGCTCGCATGAAGACAAAGCAAGCTGCCAGTAACAAGTAGCGATTTCTTAATGAGGTTTTTCATTACGACTCACCAATTTACTTGGGTATAAAAGCTTTATTAGTCAAGCGAGGACTAGCCAACTGAGCATTAGTCAACCGAGCACTAGTGAACCAAGCTAAGTTTCTAATCTTCATCAAAACTAAGCTAACTAACATTAGCGCTATGCCAAGCAAAAACTGTAATTGCCAATCAAGGGATGTTTGCGGCATAGCGACCAGTAAACTCTCATGAGCTTTTACCGCGCTATTTTGAGATTTTTTGACCGATGACAAGTCATTTTTTGCCAGCAAAGACGAAACTTCGGGCTGCTTTTCTACCGCAATAAAACTGGTGTAAGGCGATATTATTTGATGATTGAGCGACGTGGCGATAACCTGAGACTTTACCTGGTCTTTATTAGCGCCAACAATCAGGCTGTCGACTAAATCCTCTATTTTTCGTCGTGCCCAAAGTGATGAAATACCTTTCGATGGCTGGCGATCATCAATGATTAATTGCTGGTAGAAAGGCGTTGATGCTGTTTCAGCGGTTAATTGAACACTGGTAATAGGGAACTGAGATTTAAGGGCTATTTGTAGTGGCTCACCAAAATACAAATCAGGGATCTTTTTAGGATAAACCTCAACGTGCTGGTGAATTTGGTTATCAAGCGTTAAGGCAATATTAGTGAGTGCAGGTTGGCTTATTTTTGTCATGAAGAGGCTCATTTTTCGCTGCACTTCACGGTTATTTTGAATAAACACATAACTTCCGCGACCAAATTGCGCCGCTTTTTTCATAAAGTAACCATTGGGTGCTGCGCCTATTCCTACCGTATATAAACGAAAATTCTCCTGAGCGGTGTTAAGTAACTGCATAAGCTCGAATTCATTAGCGACAGCGCCGTCAGTAATAAAAACTATTTGTCGAACTGCCTTGGCGGACTGCGCTTTATTTTTTTTCATCATTAACGCGTTGCTCAATGGTCGGTACATTTCAGTGCCACCATTTGCACTTAAGTTATCAATGAATTTCTGTGCTGTGGAGATATTGTCTGCTGAGGCCATGTGAGTAACAGGGAACAGTAATTCGGTTTCATTATCGAACGCAATAATATTGAAACTGTCTTTATTGTTAAGCTGTAATAGGGCTAGTTGCAGACTCGCTTTCGCTTGTTCCATCGAGCCGCCTTGCATTGAGCCTGAGGTATCAATGATAAAAATGATATCTCTTGCTATCACCTGCGCTACGGCTGTTTCAGGCGGGAAAAAGGTTAATAACGTATAATGCTCACCTGAAATTTCTTGGGTAAAACTACTGATTTGAGGTTGATTACTGGCAATTAATTGCCAAGTTAAATCAAACGTTTTGTTAGATATCACATGGGTTTTATCTAAGGTAATAAAGTATGCGTTTTGCTCACTGCTTAACTCATTATTTAACTCACGCGACTGTATTTTATGGCTGTCACTGACAATAGATGTGATAGGAATACCTGAGTTTAAGACAATGTTTATTGATGATTGGCTACGCGCAACCGATCGAATATGCGTAGTGGGTGAACGTGTCGTTGCTGTTTTAAATGGCTCGGGTAACGATTTTGTTGAAAGGTTAGTTGAAATATTAGCTGAAACGTTAGTTAAGTCGCGAGTGAAATTGCTTGGTGAGCGTTCGGATGAGTGTTCAGGTGAATGGCCAGGTGAGTGCCCAGATGATTCATTAAACGAGTAGGATGTTGATCTTGGTTGATACCTATCGGTTAGTGCGAGGGGAAGTCGTAAATTGAATTTACCCTGAGAGAACGAGACAGGCATGATAAATTTTAACGTAACAACAACAGTTGATTGCGGAGGAATATTCGCTATTTTGTTGGTAAATAAATTCGGCCGTTGTTGTTCTACTAAGCTTGCTTTTCGTCCTTGTTTTTTGGCTTTTTGGTAAATGGCTTTTGCAGCTTTTTTTTCCATTATTTCGCCAATTATTTCTACATCACCAATTTTTATCATTAACTGTTTAACCGCTGAGTTTTCAGGTAATGGAAACTGATACTTTCCCGCCAACGCAATATTGTAGGGATTGATAAAGGTTTGCTTTATTTCTGCATAAGCAACTAAACCATTAATTTCAATGTTGGCTTTAATATCAACAGGGAAGGTTGCACGCATGGCTGAGTTGGTACTTTGACTTTTATTTGGACTTTTATCAGGATTTTCAAAGAGTAATTGCGGACCATGAATAAGGGCATTGCCTCGTTTTACCTGTTCCTTAGAGTCAAGTTGGCTACTTTGTGCAAAAGGCATCAAAACCAAGGCAAGAGAGACGATAAGTAATAACAAAAGTGAAATTTTCAACCATTTATAGCGTCGTTTTTTGCGCTGTTGTTGGCAATAATACGAATTTTTATAATCGATAAGTTGTAGGTTTTTTTTAGAAGTAAACATCGCTTGCTCTTGTCTTGAGTTGATATAGAGCATTAAAACAAAGTAATGAGTGTTACTAGTGTCAGCTTAAAGGCAGAGTACTGATGAAATGTGGCGAAAAAATGGCAGGTTCAGTGTAAATACAGCGGCTGTCATTCCCGCGTTGTCTTGGTGGGAATCATTGGTTTGGAGTTTAAGTGCTGATTTTTATAGTGTTTATTGCCTTTTTTACTCTTAATTAGTAGCTGGAATCTATCCATTTGAGCGCTCTATGATGCTCGAACGTCAATGTAAAGGTATCGAGTTTTCAAGGCTCGTTAAAACTAAAACGTGTAAAAAATATTCTGGTATTATTTTTAAATAAAAACTTCAAATTAGGAGCTATTAATTTAGCTCCATTACTCAATAGTAACTTATGTTCAGTTTTATTAGCTTATTAGCTTATTAGCTTATTAGCTTATTAGCTTATTAGCTTATTAGCTTTTTAAGCTTCTTTTTTAATTTATTAATTTTACTTTTTAAATCGTCATCTTCACCAACATTAATACTGGCAATATAGCTTTGGGCTTTATCTAACTCTTTATTGTGAATATAAAGTTGTGCCAAACGATACTCTGCCCATGGCTTATATTCTTTATCGGCTAAAGGTATCGCCTGAATAAGTGACTCAATGCCTAATTCAATTTCTTGTCTTGACTCGGCAGAAACCTTACCTTGTTGATATAAAGCACGACTTTTTTCTGCATCGTCTTTGGCATATTTTATTGCAAGATTTAAATCAATACGGGCTTTGTTCCACACTTCATCTTTAATATAAGCACTTGCTCTAGTCAAATATAATGCAGCGCTTTCAGGAAATTCTTTTAAACCTTCAAGCAACGTTTGTTCGGCTAAATCAGCTTTTTCAGTTTGCCAATAAACATTGGCTAGTTGTTCATAACCTTGCTCTTTATTAAAGCTTTGCAGTTGCTTTGCATAGGTAAGCGCTTTATCTGTGTCACCACCTGCAATGCTCGGCGCTCCTAAATGAAAACCAATCAAGGTATTTAGCGCATCTTCATGATTGGGTTTTAATTTAAGTGTTTTTTCCATAGCTTCTAGAAAATCTTCGGCATAACCTAGCTTTGAAAAAATACTCGCTTTTTGTGCCATGGTCACTGCGCTAACACCTAAGTAATAATTTACGTCACTGTTTTCGGTATGGTCATCGCGTAATTCTTCAAAATAATCAAACGCTTCTTCAGTTTTATCTTTTTGCAAAAAAATTCTGCCACTGAATATTTGCCCTTCAATACTTTGCTTCTCTTCCAAGGAGAGTCCATTAAAAGCAATTTCAGCAGCTTTTACATCATCATTTTCTAAAGCCGTAGCAACAAGGGTAGTATCTGCGTAGCTCGTAATGTTCATTGCTGCGGATAAAGCTAAAGCAATTATTTTTTTATTCATTTTACTTCCTGTAATTATTTTCATTATATAATTTAAGCTATTTACGTTATCTATACTGTACCTTTTTGGAATATTTGGTCACTACCATAGCCATAGCAAAGCCACACTAAACTCATAGCAATAAAGATTAACGAACCAAAAACACTCAAAATAATGCCATTGCTAATAAAACAACAACTACTGAGATACTAATGGCTTTTAAAGGTTCAATTATATTGGCCACTGATTTATAGTTTCTAACTCGCTTCTGAGGCGTTAGCGCCATAGAATAATTCTTCTAATGTCAGCTATTCTCGCAGATAGCGGACATAAAAGTGGAGGTAATAGTTTTAATATTTTTATCCGCTTTGTGGCATAAGTGACGATTAACCCAAATCCCCAAAACGACTTCATTTTTTGGCACTAATATTTGTTAGTGCTAATATTCCCTTGGTGCGCTAAGCGGAAGTTAGCTTCAAAATATTTGCGATATATTTTCTAATGAATTGACTGTGTCGTATTACTGAGAAGTCTTAGTAATAACCTAAAATAATCTGTATATAACATTAACGCATTGATTTTATGTTTAATAATCTATGATTTCATGTTGGATATTACTGATACTTCTCAGTAATATCCAAGCTACGATAAAAATAAAATATTTATCGTTTCTAAAACTATGAAATTATGGGATATTAATACGAATTAATTAAAGGTTATGGGATGGACATTACTGAGAAGTCTCCATAATAAGCTGTTATGCGTTTAGTCAATTTATCACTCGGAGTTTAATAAATGGAATTAACTATTGGTACTGATTCAACATGGTCATTAAGAGTTTGGATATGTAGTCAATTAGCACAATTAGATGTCGCAATTAACGTAATTGACTTAACCAAGCCAGATTATAAATCAGAAATTTTAAAGCATTCAGCAACTGGTTTAGTCCCGTCCTTAAATGAAGGTACTTTTGTGATTCATGATTCGCTGTCAATTGCTGAATTTTTTAATGAATGTTCTGAAGGTGCTCTTTATCCGAGCCAAAGCTCTGAAAGAGCTTTGGCTCGAAGCTTGTGTGCAGAGTTACACTCTGGTTTTATGGGGCTAAGATCACAATGCCCATTTTCACTAGAGCAAGTTACACCATTATTAGAGTTTAATACCGACATTGAAAATGAGTTAATTCGCATTGAACAGATTTTCGGATCAGCACATTTACCATTTATGTTCAACTCTGCGGGCATAGTCGATGCGTTTTATTCTATTCTTGCCTTTAGGCTAAAAGCATATGGTATCAAGCTTCAAGGTAAAGCTGGAGAGTACCAAGAAAGTCTCTTAAATTGGACAAACTTAAAGCAAGCTATAGAACTTGCCCAAAGCTGGAAAAACGCATAACAAGTCATTAAAGCAGGACAAAAAACAGTTGGTTTTTGCTCGTGCCTCACTTATTTTAACCAACTATTTTTTGCCTCTTAATGAGGCGTTAAATGGCTCCATACATCTGAGTTGTAGGAAAATATGGAAAATATAATAGGAACCAAGATTTCGGAAGTGCTTGACGGGATGAAAGTAGAAGGTTCTGATCGCGTGTTATTAAGCGTTATGCTCCATGATGTTGTTTTTGATAACCAGCGAGCAATATTTGATCTTGTTCAGCTAGGTCACTTGACTCCTGCATCTGCTTTATTACGCGTATTGTTTGAAGCTCATGTTAGAGGTATATGGTTATTTGCATGTGCTACAGACAAACAAGTTCAGCAGTACAAAAAAGACAGTGTTAAATCAAGAACAAACCCTAAAAGTAATATTCAGTTTCAAGAAATGATTTCTGACATCGAAAAAGAAATGCCTCACTTGAATGGATCGTTGAGTGACTTTAAAAATAATCATTGGAAGGGTTTAAATAGTTTAACTCACTCAGGAACCCAACAATTTAAATATCAATTTAGTAATGGCGAAATGAGAAGAAAATATTCTGTTGATTACCCAGATACCCTATTAGATTTCTCAAAAAGATTAGCAATACACTCGCTCGGTAGCTTAGGAAAAATAGTGAAAAGTACGAAAATAATCCAATGTTGTATAAATCTTTCCAGCGAGCACATTGCACAACCATTTAACAAGTAAATTCATGTGACGCCTACGGCGCAACTGATTTAGGCGTTATCGATACAAAACCTAATCCGAAGTATTGGTTGTCTATAAAAGTTAATGTCTCGAATGTGGCACAAGTGACGGTTAAACCAAATTCCCCAAGCGACATAGTTTTTTAGCACTAATATTTATTGGTGCTAATGTTCCCTTGGTGCGCATTGCCGACATTGACCTATAGTTTTTAACCATATATTTTCTCATGCATTACGTCTGTATTTTCACTAGCTTTATGTACAAATTAAGAGGTGATATCACCTTTTGAGAGAAATCAGGCATAACGCCTTCTTTCATCTTATGGTATAAAACCTTGTGCTTGATAATTCCTTGAAAATCATTCGATTAACCGTTATTGTTGAGTTCAATGAATCATGAAAGGAGGCATTGTGCCTTGTTTAAATAAGGCACAATGCCTTCCAATAAGCTGTTAGGTATTTATCAATGTCAGATACTATCATTCTCAAAGTAAATAACATGCAACCAACTGATTTCAAGCTGCATGGTGTTCCAGTGATTTTGAGGGAAGGTGATAACACTATAAAGATTGAGCACTGGTTAGTTATCAAAAAAATAGTAGAGAAGAAAATTTCTGCTGGTTTTGTATTGATAGATAGAAATGAAGAAACTCTAGCAATTGAGTTATTTCAGAAAGAATGCTTCTCTGAATTTGAACAACTTGGTATTCCTGCGGTTAAATCCTCATCTCAAAAAGGCAAATTATCTGAAGGTGTTAAGCATTCATTCGCGATAGAATGGCTGTCTTCGAAGGAAGAATCTCGCGAAGAAAGTAGAGAAAACCGAGAAATTGAAAATTTATCACTAGCTCAAACAAATACAAAAATCTCAAAATACGCAATTGTAATAGGTGCAGTCGCCACATTGTCAGCAGCAATAATTACAGTATGGCTATCAAATACCTAACAAGGGTTTTCAAGTCGGACAAATTACAGTTGGCTTTTTGTTCGTGCCTCACTTATTTTAGCCAACTGCAATTTGCCGCTTAAAACGTCTATAAGGTTAATCATGTCTCTGGATCAATCACCAAAAGAAATAGCAAAACAATGCTCTGATGACGGATTAGAGTTATGCTTAGAGCGTTTATCGTCTGGCATTTACGGAAAACCTGATCACGACCTTTATAAAGCTGTAAAAAAGTGGTGCGATACTCAACAAGTATTATCGTCAAACAGAGACTCTAAAAACTTAATCTCTATAGCTAAAGACTCTAACAAAATAGCATTAGAGGCTAATAATGTTGCATTAGAAGCTAATCTATTAGCTGCGGCTGCTAATGCTTTAGCTGAATCTGCAGATTCCCGCGCATCGCGAGCAGAATCCAGAGCTAGAACTGCGATATATATCACGCTAGCAGCATTAATTATCCAAGCATGGCCATATATTAAGTCAATGATATTAAGCATATAAAACCTTATAAGTCACTCAAAAGGACAAATAACAGTTGGTTTTTTCTCCTTGGTAGCTTATTTTAACCAACTATTTTATTGCCTGTTAACAGGGCGATTACTGTGGCTGTACTTAGGATTCAAATGTCTATTGAGAATGCAAAGCTGTTTATAGCAATAAGTACAAAACTTGAGAAAAGTCCTTTTTGGACTTGGGTTCATAAAACGGGGAAAACCCCAACCGATGAATTACTTAAAGCTCCCACGTTTATAAAACATGAAGATTTACAAGAAGAATACTTGGAATCATTTTGTTTGAATCTACGATTGCTAGTTCAAAATAGGGATGGTTTATCGATATTTAAAATGAAAGAGTTTGCGTTAACATTTGATGAAAAACACGAACAATATAAAATGGGTATTGTTGAAGCAACTGATACTTTGAATAAAATGCTAGATAGTAAGTCACTTGTTCAATTAGAAACATGTAAGCCTACAACATATAGATATATCTTCGATGTTATTTTTTATGGTGGAATGGTGCATATTGATAAACAAAAAAGATATGAGTTTCAAGAGTTAGAGAAAGCTGGTCTATTTTCATTTTTTGTATTTACCAACTTTCAACAAGCTATCATGCATTATAGGAATTGCTACATGCAAATTGCTTACAACTTGTTTCACTATTTAGATGATCTAGGCGAGTTCAAAAACATTCAACAAGCGCTTTAAACGGAACTAAAACAGTTGGCTCAGTTTCGCTTCACATTATAGCCAACAGTTTTAGTCCGCTTAAGCGGTCGTTATCGATACAAAAACTAATCTGAAGTTGTTTTAACTCGGTTATAGCTAATGACCGTTTTGTGGCAAAAGTGAATATTTCAAGTACTACTCTAATCAGTCTATTATCAGGATTTTTTATAAGTGCTCCATAATAATGGAAACTTTTAATGCTATTTAATAATCAACCTACCGCCAACTTAGCCGTCTCATGCCACAAATATGCTGGCATGGGATGTTTCTGTTTCCACGTAATATTTATTGGCTGACTGCCTTCATATTTAACAAAACCAATGGTTCTGCCTTTTTCATCTTTGCCTTGCTTACGCACAAATAGCAGGAAGGTTTTCTTGTTTTATTTCTGCTCAATATAACCTAAACCTCGCCCTGAATTTGGACTCGCGTTGTTTTGTGTTTACCAATGAAATAGGGTCGGGCTAATGGCAAAATCCAAGTCTTCATATAGTCGAATACCTTATGTAATAACACCAGCAGCAACAAAAAGTTGTAGGTGTACATTAACTAACGCTTCAATATCTCTTTGGTAACCACCACCGATGACCGCAGCGATTGGTATACCTTTAAGCTTACAGTAATCAAAAACTAGTTTGTCACGAGCTAAAACACCTTGAGTAGAAATATCAAGATGGCCAAGATCGTCATTGCAATGAATATCTACTCCCGCATCGTAAATTACTGCATCAGGCTTAAAGCTAGAAAAGGCTTTATTCAAAGCATTATCTATTGTCTCTAAATAAAGACTGTCTGTTGTTCCTTTCGGCAATGCAAAATCTAAATTTGAAACTTGTTTACGGTGTGGGAAATTTTTTTCACCATGAATTGAAACCGTAAAAACATTCTGATTATTTGACGCTAACTTTGCTGTTCCGTCACCTTGATGTACATCAGCATCAAATATTAGTACCTTGCTGATATTATCATTTTGTAACATGGTTAATGCGGCTAAATATAAATCGTTAATCATGCAAAACCCAGAGCCAAAATTAGCAAAAGCATGATGATAACCACCCGTTAAATTTAGTGATTTTCCATGTTGTAAGGCTAATTTTGCGGTCAATATAGTGCCACCAACAGCAGTTAGTGTTCGTTCAATCAATTGTTGAGACCAAGGAAAACCTATTCTTCGCATCGCTTTAGGATCTAATTGGTTATTAATCAACTGATGTATATAGGTGGGGTCATAAACGGTTTTTACATTATCAGGATTAACAGGGGTTGGTTTTTTAAACCAATTATCAGGAACTCCCTTTGCGGCAAGTGCATTTCGTATTCCAACATATTTTTCTATTGGGAATCGATGTCTAAAGGGTAATTCAAGTTGGCTATAAATAGGGTGAAATACTAGTGGTGTCATCATTTAAGTTATAGAAGATTTAAAAAGCTATAATGATAATAACTCAAATATCGAGCATTTAACTTTATTTTCGATATCTATCACATCTTATCTTAAATACAGGTATCCATTTCCTTCGCAGATGCTTTTTGAAGGTGAGATTTATAAATAGAGCCAATTTAACAGCAAGGAAAGTGTTACCCACATGAGTAAAATCAACGGAATACCCACACGCATAAAATCAGAAAACTGATAACCACCAGCATTCATCACCAATAAATTGGTTTTATATGCCATTGGTGTTGCGTAACTTAAGTTGGCACCAAATAGAACGGCTAAAATAAATGGCTCAGGTGAAAGGTTAAGTTGACTAGCAACAGAAATAGCAATGGGTGTGCCAATAACCGCAGCCGCATTGTTAGAAACAATATTGGTTAAAATGGCTAATAACAGCATTAACGCGGATAAAATTCCTCCCGGTGGTAGTCCGTACGATAAAGCGACAAAAACCTGTGCTATATATTCAGCGCCTCCTGTTGTCATCATCGCGGAGCCTAAAGCCAGTGACGCGGCAACAATTAATATAACTTGAGTACTTAAGGCTGATGCGGCTTCTTCCCAATTTAAACATTTAGTAAGCAATAATAGGAGTACACCGCATACAGAACTAATTTCAATGGGCAAAATTCCCAGCGCTGAGGATAAAACGACGGCGAGTAATGTGCCTAATGCCAACGGCGCTTTGCTCGTTTGAGGTAACGATTCAGCGCCATCTATTATTAACATGCCTTGTTTAGCTTTTAATAAGTCAATTTGCTCTGTTTCTCCTTGTACGAGTAAGACATCACCAATTTTCAAACGCGTGTTGCCTATGCTATTTCGCCCCGTTTCCATTGCTTTACCGGCTCTATGTAATGCAATCACTGAAATAGCATATTTACGAATGAAGTTTGCTTGTTGTAAGGTTTGTCCTTCAATACCAGAGCCCGCAATGATGACAATCTCTGCTAAGGTTTGTTTGTCAGCATTTAATGGATGTTCTTCATCAACTTTATGCAACCCAGAAAATAAGGTTGCGCCTAACACTGTCTCGAATTCTTTAAGGCGATCAGGATAATCGTGAACCTTTAATCGATCACCTGTAACAAGCACAGTATCAGGTAGAGGTATGATATTTCGATAGTCTGGACCGCGTTGAATACACTCTATTTTGAGCTGTCCATCGGTCAATTTAATTATTTCGGCAATGGTTTTATCGTTAACATCACTTTCTTCGTTTATATTAAGATAAGCACTAAATAATCGAGGAGACGTATCAGGCATTGATGGTGTTCTATTCGGTAAAAGTTTGGGTGCAATTAGCCATAAATAGAGTACAGCTACCACAGAGGCAATAAGTGCTGGCTGAATAAAGTCAAAGAGTCCAAATTCAACTGCCCCCATATTTTTTGCAATACTCACGACTAATAAGTTAGTTGAGGTGCCTATGGTGGTCGTCATTCCACCCACTAAGGTTGCTAATCCCATTGGGAGTAACATGGGTGATGAGTCTGTTTGAGTACGTAAAGATACGTTGATTAAAATAGGTAGTAGTAGCACAACAACGGGTGTGTTGTTTATAAAGGCACTTAATCCTCCACCAAGAATAAGTGTTAACAATAATGACAAGCTAGGGCTTATTTTCCATAACTTAGCCAAATATCGACCAATAGGCTCCAAAGCTCCTGTACTGACAATACCATGACCAATAATCATTAATGAGCAAACGGTTATTAAAGCCTCATGACCAAAACCAAAAAACAATGAGCTTGGTTCGAAATGGTTGCCATCAACATAAAATGGAAACAGTGCAAACAGTAAACACAGTATTGTTATAACAGCCAACGAAGAGGTTTCTAAAGGGGTATCTTCTCGGCGAAATAAATATAACGCAAGTATGGTAATTATTAAAACGGCTAATGCGTGATTATTGGGTAGGTCTGGAATACTCAAAAGGGATACCAAGTTGATTAATTTATTTAGCCTCTACTTAACCTGAACTCTGGATAAGCAGCACTTGCTCAACATTCCTCTTCATCCAATTCTCAGCGTTAAAACGTC
>CAJXRC010000118.1 GCA_913058405.1 uncultured Colwellia sp.
CATAACACTCTCCTTTTACTGATGGAAAAGTGTCAACCTTATTTAGGACGGGTCAAATTCTCAAAATAAAAAGGCCAATCATTGTGTAAATGATTGGCCTTTTTGTTGTTCTATTATATATGATGCGTTAAATCATCAAGCGAACTACCTTACGTGTGCTAATGCTTGATTAGCTAAATTGGTAATTTCAGACCAATTTTTATTTTCAACAATGGTGTTTGATACTAACCATGATCCACCACAGCAAACAACATTAGGTAAGGCTAGATAATCACGTACGTTGTTTATATTGATACCACCTGTAGGACAGAAACGAATGTCAGGGAAAGGTCCACCAATTGATTTAATGGCATTTACACCACCTGATGCTTCAGCAGGGAAAAATTTCAAATGATCGTAACCATAATCAGCTCCATCCATCAGCTCTGAAATAGAAGAGATACCAGGAATTAACGCAATATTCCCTTCATTACCCGCTTGTAATAAATCTTTTGTTAAGCCAGGGCTAATAGCAAATTTAGCACCCGCATCATAAGATTGTTGCAACTGCTGACGATTGGTTACTGTACCTGAACCAACAATCGCTTCTGGCAACTCTCTTGCAATGGCACTAATAACATCAAGTGCCGCCGACGTGCGTAGTGTTACTTCTAATACTTTAATACCCGCAGTCAAAAGTGCTTCTGCGATGGGTAACGCTTCTTCAACGTTATTAATGACTAATACTGGAACAATAGGTCCCATGTTGAAAAGGTCCTTTGGCATAATTTGCCAATTTTTTGATACTGTCATAATTCCTCTTTATTTTCATCGCGATACTTACCCAAAAAGTAAAGTAGACGCTGAATTCTTTATCTTATTAATTCCAATGAGGAGTCAACATTCAACTCCTCAAGTGTTAGCTGTTGTTATTGGTTATGAATCGAATAACGAACACGCACCGGTTTCAGCAGAACTCAAGTTACGACGCATAAAGCCAAAAAGCTCTCGCCCCATACCTTCATGATGGCCATTTACTTGAAATTGAGCGACGTCACGCGACGCAAGTTCTTTTTCATCAACTAATAGCGTAAGTTCTCCAGTTTCACCATCAAGGTTTATCATGTCGCCTGTATGAACCTTAGCGATCAAACCACCATCGAGAGCTTCAGGGCATAAATGAATGGCTGCAGGCACCTTACCTGAAGCTCCAGACATGCGTCCGTCAGTCATTAATGCTACTTTGAAGCCTTTATCTTGTAATACACCAAGCAATGGCGTCAGTTTATGTAATTCAGGCATACCACGTGCTTTTGGCCCCTGAAAACGAACGACGGCAACAAAGTCTTTTTCTAATTCACCTGCATCAAATGCCGTTTGTAATTCGTGTTGGTCTTCAAAAACAATCGCTGGAGCTTTGATTACCAAGTTACTATCTTTAAGTGATGACGTTTTAATAACAGAGACACCTAAATTACCTTTCATAACACGTAAACCACCATGAGAACTAAATGGTTTAGCAACCGTGGCAATAACGGCATCGTCAAGTGATTTTTCAACGCAATCAACCCAAGTAAGCTCACCATTATCTAACACTGGCTTTTTAGTATATCGAGACAAGCCACGACCACAGATAGTTTCGACATCTTCGAAAACTAACCCACTTTCAATAAGTTCACGGAACAATAACGCCATGCCACCTGCTTCTTGGAATTGGTTTATGTCTGCGTGACCATTAGGGTAAATACGTGTTAATAGTGGTACCGCTTCAGAAAGATCATTAAAGTCTTGGAAGTTAATAATAATGCCAGCCGCTTTAGCAAAAGCAATGATGTGCATGGTTAGGTTAGTTGAACCACCCGTTGCCAGTAAAGCAACAATAGCGTTAACAACAGAGCGCTCATCCACCATTTTTCCAATCGGCATATAATTGCCGGATTGTTGCGTTAAACGTGTCGCTTGACGCGCTGCAGCTTTTGTTAGTTCTTCACGTAATTGTGTATTAGGTGCAACAAAAGATGCTCCTGGTAAATGTAATCCCATTACTTCAACGACAAGCTGGTTGGAGTTGGCTGTTCCAAAGAAAGTACAAGTCCCTGCAGAGTGATATGACGCTGATTCAGCCTCAAGCAATGCTTCTTCGTCGACTTCACCTTTAGCATGCTGTTGACGAACACGTGCTTTTTCTTTATTTGGAAGACCTGATGGCATTGGTCCTGCTGGAACAAATACTGTTGGTAAATGCCCAAACGTCATGCTCGCGATCAACAAACCCGGTACGATTTTATCACAGATGCCTAACATCAATGCGCCGTCAAACATGTTGTGAGATAAGCCAACTGCTGTCGACATCGCGATTACATCACGGCTCATCAAGCTAAGATCCATGCCTGGTTGACCTTGTGTAACGCCATCACACATAGCAGGAACGCCTGCTGCAAATTGTGCAACACCACCTGCATCTTTAACTGCAGCTTTAATTATATCTGGGTATGTTTGATACGGCTGATGTGCGCTAAGCATATCGTTGTAAGCTGAAACAATAGCGATATCTGAATGATTTATGCCGCGTAACGATGACTTGTCATCCTTACCACAGGCAGCAAACCCGTGTGCTAAATTGCCACATGATAAGCCTGCTCGATGAACTGTATCTGATTTAGCCGCATTAATTTTTGCTAAATATTCAGCTCGAGTTTTAGCACTACGTTTTATAATTTTATCGGTAATATCTACTATTTGCTGTTTCATTTACTCTCTCAACTTATATACTTTTAAATGTTGTCTAGTACTTAAACCTATTCGACAAGTGAGTTATGGTGCCCAAAAAATTTGAGTGTTTAAGCTAGGGTGTTGTAAAAATGCCCTGATAGGCATTTCGAACGGGTCATCACCCTCTAACGCTTGTGTTAATACAGTCTTCTTTCCTTCGCCACATGAATGAAGGAAAATGTTTTTGCTAGTAATTAAACTGGCAAACGTAAAACTGATACGTTGATGCGAAGCCGTTTTAGGTTGAACTTTTAATAATACGGCATCATTTGTTATATCAAGACCAGAAGTAATTTCATCACTACATGGGAATAATGAAGCAGTGTGACCATCTTCGCCCATTCCTAAGATTAATACATCGAGTGGTAATAATGTTTTACTGGCTGCCATGTTTAAATCAGCAAGGGTTTCACTTGTTAACTCGTTACCTTGTTTAAGGTGAAAAAACTTAGCTTCTTTTGCTTTGTTCTGCAGTAAGTTTTCATGGACTAAGCGGGTATTACTTGCATCACTATCGATTGGAACCCAACGTTCATCGGCTAACGTTATTGTCACTTTTGACCAATCAATATCACTTTGTGATAACACGCTAAAAAAACCTTTTGGCGTAGACCCACCAGAGACAGCGATACTTGCTTTACCGGTATCCTTAATTGCTTTGGCTAAAATAGTACTTACCGTTCTAGCTAATTCATTATCCAATTCACTACGTGCTGGAAATTCGGTTAATTTATACATAATTATTCTACCCACTGGCGATCATCACGCGCAATTAGCGATATCGACGAGACTGGTCCCCATGACCCCGCAGGATAAGGCTTAGGTGCTTCATTCGTAGTCTTCCATGCTTCGATAATGCTATCGGCCCACACCCAAGCAGCTTCTACTTCATCACGACTAACAAATAGTGACTGATTGCCATTTAGTACTTCTAACATTAAGCGTTCATACGCATCAACAACACGTTCATCGTTATAAGTATCAGAAAAACTTAAATCTAACTTGTTTTCTTGAATACGCATTTGTGAAGCAATCCCAGGAATTTTATTCATCATTTGTAACTCAACCCCCTCATCAGGTTGCAAACGAATGGTTAATTTATTCGCCGGTAAATCGCTATAGCTGTCTTTGAAAATATTATGTGGCTGCTGCTTGAAATGTACGACTATTTCACTATGTTTCTTCGGCATACGTTTACCTGTTCGAAGATAAAAAGGTACATCTTTCCAGCGCCAGTTATCTATCTCTGCTTTTATAGCAACAAATGTTTCAGTATTACTATTAGCATTAGCCCCTTCTTCGTTTAAATATCCTGGTACTGAAAGACCATTTAAGAAACCATCGCTATATTGCCCTCTAACCACCTTATCTTTAATATTTTCGCGGTTGATGGCTTTGAGTGCTTTAACAACTTTCAGTTTTTCTGCACGAACACTATCAGCGCTTAAATCAGCAGGTGGCTCCATGGCTAAAAGCGATAATATCTGCAATAGGTGATTTTGCACCATATCCCGCAATTGCCCTGCTTCATCATAAAAACCCCAGCGTCCTTCGATACCAACACTCTCAGCTACTGTGATCTGCACGTGGTCGATGCTATTTCGATCCCAATTGTTAGTAAAAAGTGAGTTCGCAAAGCGTAATACCAATAGATTTAATACTGTCTCTTTACCTAAGTAATGATCTATGCGGTAAGTTTGATTTTCTTTGAAGTATTCTGAGACTTGATTGTTTATTTCAATTGAAGATTCAAGAGAGTGGCCAATAGGCTTTTCCATCACAACACGATCAGCATCAGTAATTAAGTCCGCATGATGTAAACCCTTACAGATATCTCCATAGATAGCCGGCGGTGTTGAGAAGTAGTAAACGCGTGTATCGTTTCCACCCTCAAGTGCGTCACTTAACTTATTAAATGAACTACTATCTTTGAATTCTAGTGGTTGATAAACCAAACGATTGATAAAACGTGTAAGTACAGTTTCATCAATTGTTTCTTTCACATACTTATTTAAGTTCTCAACAACAACACTTTTAAATTCTTCAAGTGTATGGTCTTGTCTTGCTGCGCCAACAATTCGGCTATCTTTATTAATTAAACCGCATACTTCTAATTGATATAATGCAGGTAGCAGCTTACGGCAAGATAAGTCACCCATAGCGCCAAAAATAACGATTTCACTTGCTGATTGACAATCTAAAATACTCATAGAAATTCTCTTATATAAATTTATTGCTTTATGTTACTTATATCTTTACTCATCCGTCAAAACACATGAGCTAACAGTAAAAATTGGTTGTAACTAAACTACATATAACCCTAATTTAGCGCTTGTTTCATCGACAGTAAAGAACTTTTTGTAATTTTACTACATAAATTTAAATTACACCTCTTTCTTAGTCATTAATCCCACCATAGCAATTATTTGCGTCAAAACACCTGTTAATCTAGTGTTCACAGTATTATTTAAAAAGAAAATGTGATTATTGTTTACTGAGGATTACTGCCGAAAATACAGATTTATGAAATAAAATTTCATTTTTTCTGTTCCTTAGGCAGAAAATAAATTACAGTATAGACAAATTAGCCTATTATTTTACGCGAGCTCTCAACGAAATATCGTTTAAAATTGTAGATAAAGAAGCTCTAGGATCAGACCATAATGAATATATTAGAAAAGATCACTAACGAACTAGACATGCTCAGCAAATCTGAGCGTAAAGTAGCAGAAGTTATTTTAGCGTCACCTAACACCGTTATTCACTCAAGTATTGCGGCACTTGCCAAGCAAGCTAACATCAGTGAACCAACCGTGAATCGCTTTTGCCGCCGTTTAGACACTAAGGGTTATCCAGACTTTAAATTACATTTAGCACAAAGCCTTGCCAACGGTACGCCTTATGTTAATCGTCATGTAGATGAAAATGATACGGCAGATGAATATACCTCTAAAATTTTTGAATCATCTATGGCCAGTCTTGAATTGGCACGTAAAAGTTTAGATGCTAATGATATCAATCGCTCTGTCGACGTTTTAACCCAAGCAAATAAAATCTCATTCTTTGGATTAGGTGCATCTGCGATTGTAGCTCATGATGCACAAAACAAGTTTTTTCGCTTCAATGTCCCTGTTGTTTATTTCGATGACATATTAATGCAACGTATGAGTGCTATAAATAGTCGTCAAGGCGATGTCGTTGTGGTGATCTCGCACACTGGACGAACTAAGTCGCTTGTTGAAGTCGCTAGTTTAGCAAAAGAAAATGATGCGACAGTAATAGGTATTACCACTACAGGTACTCCTCTAGCTAAGGAATGTAGCATAGTACTTTCAGTAGATGTCAGTGAAGATACTGATCTGTATATGCCAATGTCATCACGTATTGCACAATTAGCCCTAATTGATGTTTTAGCGACGGGCTTTACTTTGCGACGTGGTAGTAAATTTAGAGACAACCTGAAAAAAGTAAAAGATAGTCTACGAAGTTCACGCTTCGAGAGAAAAGACTAATCATTAACACAATAGATAAACGTAATTTAAAATATAAGAGGATTAAAATGCCTAGAAGAACAAAAATTGTTGCTACCTTAGGTCCTGCAACCGACGATCGAGAAATTTTAAAAAGTGTATTAGCTGCGGGTGTCAATGTAGTCAGACTCAATTTCTCACACGGTATTCCACAAGATCATATAGATAGAGCCAACAACGTTAGAGCAATAGCAAAAGAACTTGGCGTTTATGTTGGTGTATTAGGTGACTTACAAGGCCCTAAGATTCGAGTTTCTACTTTCAAAAATGGTCCTATTAAACTAGCGATTGGCGATAAGTTTGAATTAGATGCCACATTAGAAAAAGGCGAAGGTTGCCAAGAAAAAGTAGGCATTGATTATAAGAAATTAGTACAAGATGTTAATACTGGCGATATATTATTACTTGATGATGGCCGAGTACAATTAAAAGTATTGTCTACCTCTGACAAATCAGTATTTACTGAAGTTACTGTTGGTGGTCCATTATCAAATAATAAAGGTATCAACCGTCAAGGTGGTGGTTTAACTGCACCAGCACTAACAGCTAAAGATAAAGAAGACATTAAATTAGCAGCAAAAATCAATGTTGATTTTCTCGCTGTTTCTTTTCCTCGTGATGCTGCAGACATGCGCGAAGCGCGTTTACTGGCACAAGAAGCTGGCTGTGATGCTCGTTTGGTCTCTAAGATTGAACGTGCTGAAGCGGTAAATGATGACAAAATTCTTGATGGTATTATCTTAGCATCTGATGTTGTTATGGTAGCCCGAGGTGATTTAGGTGTTGAAATTGGTGATGCTGCATTAGTTGGTAAACAAAAGCATATTATCACTCGCTCTCGTCAATTAAATCGTGTTGTTATTACGGCCACGCAAATGATGGAAACCATGATTGAGCAGCCAATGCCAACTCGTGCTGAAGTGATGGACGTAGCCAATGCAGTATTAGATGGTACTGATGCAGTAATGCTATCAGCTGAAACTGCAGCAGGTAAATATCCTGTTGAAACAGTTACTGCAATGGCGAATGTTTGTGTTGGTGCAGAGCAACATCGCTCAGTTAACATTTCAAACCATAGAATGGAGCTTACTTTTAGTGAAGTGTCAGAAACAATTGCACTTTCAGCTATGTACGCTGCCAATCATTTAGAGGGTGTTAAAGCGATTATATCTTTAACTGAATCAGGTCAAACAAGTAAGTTAATGTCACGTATTACGTCTGGCTTACCTATTTTTTCATTATCTCGTCATGCAAAAACATTGAATAAGACAGCAATATATCGTGGTGTTTATCCGATTGAATTTGATTCGACTAACGTAAGTAATGACCATTTATCTGATGAAATGCTGAAAGTGGTTAGTAATAAAATTGATTTAGCTGTGGGTGACAAACTCATTCTAACTCATGGTGATATGATGGAAACAGTTGGCGCTTCAAATACATTAAAGATTTTAACTGTCTCTAAAAAGCATCTTAAGTAACCTTAAGCTTATTAGCAAATAATCCCATAGTTAAGATTAAAAAGGCCATATGTTATCAACATACGGCCTTTTTATTTTTCTGTGATTGATTAGGCTTACCTACTCAATTTATGTATTATCAGTCAAGTTATTAGCTATTAACAGCTTGTTTTACTTTATCTTTATAACTGCGGCTCACTTTTAACTCTTTACCATTTTTCAATACTAAAAAGTATTCGCCATTTACTTGGCTACAAAATTTATCAATGATTTTTTTGTTAACTATGGTTGATCTATGATTACGAATAAATTGTTTTGGGTCCAAGCAGGCTTCTAATTCTTTCATGGTTTTTCTGAGGATATAAGTATTTTCTTGCCTAGAGTTTTGCTTGTTTTCCAAGGTGTGTACACACATATAATCACCTGCGGCATCAATCCAAAGAATATCTTTTACCGGAACACGATTCACTTCGCCAGCGTCTTTAATGACTAATACATCGGAATAACTGGATAAGGTCAACTCTTGATCATTGTCTAATTCCGTTAATATTTGCTGATAATCATTACCCGTAACATCACTAACTAAACGCACTAATTTCGACTTATGTGCTGTATCCGCACTACTTTTAAAATAGTGCTGTATTTTATCAATAGTTTGTTCCAGCCTTTCTTCATCCGCTGGTTTCAATAAATAATCCAACGCGTGCACTTCAAAAGCTTTTAACGCATATTGATCAAATGCAGTCACAAAGACTACTACAGGCATAGCTAAGCCCTGTTCGATTATACTTTCAATAACCTGAAAACCACTAAGACCTGGCATTTGAATATCAAGGAACATTAGGTCAACTTGATAAGCACGTATCGCTTCAAGTGCTTCTCTACCATTACAACACTGTTCAATAACGTTAATATCATCATGCGCTTTTAAACGTATTGCTAAACCTTTACGAGCCAACGGTTCATCATCAACAATGATGGTTGATAGTGACATAAAAAATCCCTAATTAAGTGGTTCTCACAGATGCTACGGTACGCTCAAACCAAGAAAACAATGTGTTGATAATGTTATTTTAATTGAAATGGCATACGTAAATTCACTTTAACACCAGATGGTTGGTTATTGGAAACAACTAACGAAAATTTTTCATTATACAAAGCTTGTAAACGTTCACGCGTATTAACTAAACCAACACCACTTTCTCGATGTAAATTCCCATCAACAATGTCTGCACCTGGGCCATTATCTGCAATTTCTATCAATAAATCATCCGCAAATCGATTAACTGCAATAGTAATACTACCACCTTGCTCTTGCACGGCAATAGCATGTTTTATCGCATTCTCAGCCAAAGGCTGTAAAATCATACTGGGGACTAAAGCTTGCTGACAGTTATCATTTATTTGAAAATCAAGTTGTAACCTATCTTCAAAGCGGACCTGTTCGATGGCAAGATACAACTGCAACGCTTGTATTTCTGACTCCAATGTTACTTTCTTCATTGGATCTTTATCAAGCGAATAGCGTAAAAACTCGCTGAGTTTGGTTACCATAGTATTTGCTGTTTTATTTTCTTCTATCAAAATCAGCGTTGAAATGGCATTTAGGGTATTGAACAAAAAGTGAGGATTGAGCTGGTAGCGCAACATTTTTAATTGCGCTTGATGGGCAACCGCATTCGCTTTTAAAACATTCTGTTTTTCTATTTGAAGCATTTGATAGTATTTACTACCAAAATAGAGACCACTCCAACTTAAAATTATATAAAAAGATCCTAAGCTTGATTGCGTATACATATACCAAAATTCTGGCTCATAACCATGCTTATATATCTCCCAAAAGTTAATGTTTTTAACTATTTGCCACAATACACCGGTAAAATAGGAAGAAAGAATTACCACTAAAGCAATCTGAACCGGAGGAAAGTTCCATGCTTTGCGATAAATATAACGTAGCGGTACGGTAAACAACCAACCGGCGTATGCGTTCAAAAAAATAATTACCACGAAGATATCGCGAGAGTCATGTTGTAATGAGCCAAGGTAATGCACAAAGGCAAAGCCAAACCAACCCGCGGTATGTGCTAGCCAAAACAAACGACTTCTATTTTCTAGTAATTCTTTCCAATTCACAAATATAACCATTCAATGGATGCTATAACAAAGTATGCGCTAATAATTAAATGATTTCATTGTCTTTGACCTTAGTAATCTAGCGGCTTATCGCATACTTGCTGTGTAAATCAGCTGTTCATTTCCTATAAAGACAACATAGCTCCTAATGGCTGACCACCTAATAAATGCATATGGATATGATAAACTTCTTGTCCGCCATCATTATTACAATTAATAATTAACCGGTAACCTTTCTCATCAATCCCCTCTTCTTTGGCCAGCTTTTTGGCAACAGTAATCATACGTCCTAAGGTTAACTCATCTTCACTGGTCACATCATTAACCGTTGCGATATGTTTATTAGGAACAATAAGTATATGACTATCAACGCGTGGTGCGACATCTCGAAAGGCAGTAACTAAATCATCTTGGTACAATAATGGCGTGGGAATTTCTTGACGAATAATTTTAGAAAAAATGGTTTCTTCACTCATAGTGGTATCTCTATATAATTTCAATGTAAATGTACTGCTAGTTTACCGCCAAATAAATATAAATCACCTCTTTACTACAATTTATTGACCTTAATCAACATGGTAGTTGCTGCAAGTGTGACATCCTTACCATTCATAAAGGAAATGTACATCAAACAATAATTACTTAGGCAGCATCATGGATATAGATTTTAGCGAAATCAATTACTTAAAAGATCCGACATGGCAAGATTTACATGCTGATTATGAACAATTTCTGCTATCAATGACCGGCCCAACGGTTATCGATGTATCAGGGAAGAATCAAGAAAAGTGTCGAGTATTTACTGCATTACTACACGGTAACGAACCCTCTGGCATTATTGCTATGCATCGCTACTTAACTGAAATATTACCGGAAGATAAACCAACAACGAATTTACGATTTATTATCTGTTCTGTAGAAGCGGCGGCAAGTAAACCATTATTTAGTCATCGCTTCATCAGTGGTGGGATAGACATTAATCGCTGTTTTGGTAAAGATTCTTCATTTGAATGCCAAGATGATGAACACAGAGGTTATTATCAACGTGCATCATTGATTGAACAAGCGATTAGAGAAGTAGATCCTGAAATGGTGATCGACCTTCACAATGCCTCAAGCTCTGGCCCTACTTTCGCTATTAGCTCGGTAGTGACCACAGAAACATTATCATTAGCGTCACTTTTTTGCCAAACTCTGATCCTATCTGATTTAAACATGGGTTCAATAATGGAGCAAAATTTTGATTGCCCTTTTATCACCATTGAGTGTGGTGGCTGCAAAGACGAGCAAGCACATGAAATTGCCTTTTCTGGGATTAGTCAAGTTGCTCAATGCGGCAACATTGGTTATATACATCAAGAGAAGCCTGTAGAAGTTATTTATCGTCCTCTTAGATTACAGTTAAAGCATGACGTCGCATTATCTTATGCTCAGCATGATGAAGGCTATAGTGGCGTTACACTAAAAGACAATATTGAGTGTTTTAATTTCGGTAGTGCGCATCAAGATGACATGATTGGTTGGATTGATGGTAATGGCTTGGATAATTTACAGCTTATCGATAAAAGTGGTAAAAACGTTCTCGATGAATATTTTTATGCGCGAGAAAATCAATTAGTTTGCCGTCATAATTTACGTTTATTTAAGGCAACAACCAATAAGAAAACAGCGATAAATGATTGTTTATTCTATGTGGTAAAGCTGTCTTCGTCTGATATTTAACTTATCAACTACTACAATTATAACTGCAGTTACGAACAGAAAAATCAACAGACCCTAGGTTTGTTGATTAAAGTAAGATAACAGATGAAAGTTTAATATTTTGTAGTTTTTGTAGAGTATTGCATATCATTCGGAAAATAATGTGCAATTTAACTAGCTAAGTACCGCAAGACCGCACTTAGCTAGCTTAACAATATAATAGTACTGGTTTTATTTTATGAATTGGTAAGTGCTTGATTAAAGCGCTCAAACCCTTTTGATAAATCCTCAATTAAATCATCAACATCTTCCAAACCAATATGAAGTCTAATTAATGGAAACTCGCAATCAAATGTTGTCGCACTTCGAATAGCATTTACATTAGTAATACCTAAAATCAAGCTTTCGAAGCCACCCCATGAGTAACCCATTTTAAAATGATGTAAACCATCTAGAAACTCAGTTAATGCTGCTTTGTTACCGCAATTAAGTACAAAAGAGAATAAACCATTTGAGCCTTCAAAGTCACGTTTAAAAAATTCATGACCTGGACAAGACTCAAAAGCTGGATGCAGTATTTTAGCGACTTCTGGGCGCTCTTGTAACCATTGAGCTACTTTAGTTGCGCTTTGTTGATGTTGTTTTAATCTCACGCCCAGTGTACGAATACCACGAAGCGCCAAATATAAATCATCCGGAGAAGTACATTGCCCCATTAAATAACTGTAATCTCTCAATTGAGGCCAATGTTTTTCAACCGCTGTAGCTGTGCCTAACATCACGTCGGAATGACCAACAATGTATTTAGTAGCCGCTTGTATACTCACATCAACACCATAGTCGAACGGCTTAAAGTTAATGCCTGCGCCCCAAGTATTATCAAGCATAACAATACAATCATGTTTATGTGCAACTGCACTAATAGCAGGTACGTCTTGTACCTCCATCGTAATAGAGCCCGGTGACTCTAAAAAAATGAGACTAGTATTTTCTTGAATTAATGCTTCAATATCCGCACCTAGCAAAGGATCATAATAAGTAGTACTAACCCCCATTTTAGCCAATATTTTATCGCAATAATCACGGGTAGGCTCGTAAGCACTATCAACCATTAAAATATGATCGCCCTGCTTAACAAAAGCTAAAATAGCATTAGTTATCGCAGCAGTACCCGATGGATATAACGCACAACCTGCCCCGCCTTCTAACTCTGTCATCGCATCACTAAAGGCAAAAGATGTTGTCGTGCCTCGTCGTCCATAAACCATGGTTTGGTTATGTCGATTGGCTACGGCATTATTCATTTCTGCAACAGTATTAAATACCACGGTAGATGCACGAGTTACCGAAGGGTTAACTACACCGTTGGTCCATTTTGCACTACGTCCAGCATTTATTATTTTAGTATCTTGTTTCATATTCACTTCCATTAAAGGGATTTAACTTTAGGGGCATGCATAATACTTTCAGCTATCTAGCCATCTAAAATTTTATAATGTATTTATAACCTGAATCAACTCAACTGGCTAGGAATTGTTAGAAAAAGTTTGAAAATAAACCCTAACTTCATAATTACTGTGAATTAGTATTAATGACGATGCTAGCTTTATTGATCCTTTAAAAAAGGCCCATCTGATCGCCGGCAATTGACTCAAAATTTTTACCAATAAAAGGTAATATATCATCTGCTATCGGTTTAAGTTGCTTCTCTACATAAAAGTCATAATCAAGTTTACTAGTATTAAACTCTAGTGGTTGAACCCCATCGAGTGTAATGACATAGCGGATTAAACTTCGGTGTTTATAGGTCGGTTTGTCACCTTGCTCTTTAAGCTTTTGATTAGCCAATAATGCTGCTTTGATGTGCGGTGGGGTATTTACATAATCACTGAGTTTTCGTCTAATTTTTTTCTTATATATCAGCTTATCGTCATAAAACCCTTGTTTTAGTTCATCAACTATCTTTTTAATGTAAACCTCAATAGGTTGATCATTAAATATCAGACGGTACAACTCTTGCTGAAAATCTTTACTTAAGTCAGTCCAGTCACTGCGTACAGTTTCCAAACCTTTAAATACCAATTCACCATCAGAAACACCGGCATAACGTTTTTTAGTACCAATACTTTTCTGATCTTTTACCGTATGGATTCCACGTATGGTTGGCATCAAAAATTTAGTGAAATGTGTTTCAAATTCAATATCTAATTGACTTTTAATGTTAAAGTCGCGCTTTAATCGAGATTGCCATTTATCATTTATATAAGTCCTTAGCTCTGCACCTAGTTCCCTTGCCTGGCTTTTGGATTTATCATCACCAATTGACACAAAAATAGAATCGGTATCACCATAGATAACTTGATACCCTAACTTTTCAATCCAAACACTGGTTGTCTTTAAAATCTCATGACTTCTTTTTGTTATTGACCCAGATAACCTAGGATCAAAAAAACGGCAACCAGTTGAACCTAAAACGCCATAAAAGCTACTCATAATTATCTTGATCGCTTGAGATAAAGCAGCATCTTTTTGCAGTTTGGCTTTGTCTCGTTCTAACCACAGTGATTTGATTATATCGGGTAAAAAATGCTCCGTTCGAGAAAAGTAAGCGCCGTCAAAACCACGAATAACATCATCAAAGCCATTATCACTCAGTTTATCGGATTTATTATGTGCTAACTTTTGCTCATTAACTGCTTTGAGCCCTTCAATAAGTCCTGTCTCTTATACACATCTCCGAGCCCACGAGACCGTACTAGATCTCGT